>JAHWIT010000083.1 GCA_019322455.1 Candidatus Woesearchaeota archaeon | reverse complement strand
TTTCAAAAGAGATAGAAAGACAAGAAAAGATAGAAAAAATTAAAGATTTTTTTAAGAGAAAGAAGAAAAAACCTGAAGAAGCAATTGATAAAAAATATGTTAAAGAGGAAATAGAAGAAGAAAAAGATGATATTTCTGAAAAACAAGAAGAAATTTCAAAAGAGATAGAAAGACAAGAAAAAGTAGAAAAGATTAAAGATGAAGCTGAAGAAACAATTGAAAAGGAAGATGAAGAAATAAACTTTGATTTTGGAAAGATAAAAGAAAAGATCAAGAATGTTTTTAAAAAAGAAGGTAAAGAAGATGGATTTAAGGAAGAATCTTCTGAAGAAGAGATTTCTGTTGATTGGGGCAATGTAATTAATTTTTTAAAAAAAAATAAGTATGCGATTCCTATTTTATTGATTTTAATTGCAATGTTTTTTTCTATCTATTTCAGAATCCAGCCAGCTTATTTACCAGTAACTGATGATTGGGCTGAAAATACTGTTTACAATTTTTATAGAAATCAGATTAAGAGTGAGATTAGCAAGGAATATCCTAATTTACCTGATGCAAATAAAAATGATTTAGTTGAAAATCAGTTTCAGGAAATATTGAAAACTCAGAAAGGGATGATTAAACAACAGATTGAACAACTTTCTCAACAATATAAAGCTAATTTTAAGGATAGTGATGGACAGACTTATTTATTAGCAATTGATCCTTATTTATGGTATGGTGAAGTAAGAAATTATCTTCAAAATGGTCATTTTGGAACTGATATTGTTGATGGAAAAGATATTAATTTTTTGAGAAATGGCAGAGAAGGAAAACCAGGACAACCAGGAAGTGCGTTTCATCTTTATTTTGGAGTTTATTTATATAAATTTATTAGTATTTTTAGCAATGCCTCTTTAATGACTGTTTTCTTTTTTATTCCTTTAATTATCGTTACATTATCTGTTATTCCTGCTTTTTTTATTGGAAAAAGAGTTGGTGGAAATATTGGAGGATTTTTTGCAGCAATGATTATAGCAGTAAATGCTGCTTTATTAAGCAGAACTCCTGCTGGATTTGCTGATACAGATGCTTATAATATATTTTTTCCATTAATGATGGCTTGGATGTTTATTGAAGCTTTTGAAGCGACTGACAAGAAAAAAGATATTATTTATGCCGGATTAGCAGGATTGTTTGCTGGATTATATGCAGCTACATGGACTGGTTGGTGGTATGTATTTGATTTTATTTTAGCTTCTGTGGTTATATTTTTAGGATATTATATTTTTATAAATAGAAAGGATGTTAAAAAAGGAATGAATATTATTAAGGATGTTTTATTTACAACAGGAATATTTGTTTTTTCCTCTGCATTATTTGTTTCTTTATTTGGAGGAATTAATAAATTTCTAATATTTTTAAAAGGACCTTTAAGTGTTATGACTATAAAAGAAGTTGCTGTAACAACATTATGGCCAAATGTTTTGACAACTGTAGCTGAGTTTAATGAAGTTCCTCTAGGACAAATAATGGGTCAGATGGGAGGAAGATTCTTATTTTTGATTGCTATTATTGGTATAATATTGACAGTAATTAGGACAGATAAATATGGAAATAGGGATATTAAATATGCTTCTTTTTTAGTAATATGGTTTATAGGAACTGCTTATGGATTTACAAAAGGAATGAGATTTGCAATATTAATGGTTCCTGCTTTTGCAATTGCTTTTGGAGTTTGTATTGGAATTATTTATCAGTATCTTAGTAAATGGATATCAAAAGAATTACATATTAACAAGCATATTACAAGAACTGTTATTGTTGTTTTATTGCTTTTATTGTTAGTTAGTCCATTAAAAGCTGCTGCAAGAACTGCTAAAGGTGAAGTTCCGAGTATGAATGATGCATGGTATGATAGTTTAATTGGAATTAAAGAAGATAGTGAAGATGCTATTACAACCTCTTGGTGGGATTTTGGGCATTGGTTTGTAGCTATATCTGAAAGAAGAGTTACTTTTGATGGAGCTGATCAAGGAGAAAGAATACATTGGGTTGGTAAAAGTTTATTAACTGAAAGTGAAAAAGTTGCTGTTGGTATATTAAGGATGTTGAATTGTGGACAAGAAAAAGCACCTCATGTTTTAGAAGGATATTTGGATAATGATACTGTAAAATCTGTTGATGTATTGAATGAAATAATTTTATATGACAAAAAAGAAGCTGGCGAGATACTAAAAAAAGAAGGATTATCAAAAAAAGCGATTGAAAATGTGCTTGATGTTACACATTGTGATGGTTTAATACCTCAATATTATATTGCTTCAGAGGATATGATTGGCAAAGCAGGAGTTTGGGGACATTTTGGAAGCTGGGATTTTAATCGGGCTTTAATGTGGCAGACAGTTAGAAATCTTGATGTTGTAAAAGGAACAAAGGTGTTAAGAGAGGAATTTGGATTAAGTGAAGAAGAGGCGGATAATATTTATTATGAAATACAAAATAACAAAGCTGATAGATGGGTAAGTCCATGGCCTAGTTATCTTTCTGGTTCAAGTGGATGTAATGAAGAAGATGGAATTGTTAGATGCGTAAATGGACTTGAAATAGATTTAGATAATTCAAAAGCTGTTGTTTCAACACAGCAAGGAAAGATTTCTCTTAACTCTTTAGCATTTATTAATACAAAAGAAGAATTTGAGTTAAAGGAAATTGATGCTAATTCACCTTTATCAGCAGCATTGATTCCTTCTGGAGATGGTTTTAAAAGTGTTATTATGGATCCAAAATTAGCTGGAAGTATGTTTACAAGATTATTTTTCTTTGATGGACATGGACTTCAACATTTTAAGTTATTTTCTGATAAAATGCAATTAACAGGCGGAAGAATTCAAGTATGGAAAGTAGGTTGGGAAGAAGGTGAACCAATAAGTATACTAAAAGAAGAAAGTGAAGAAGATATTATAGCTGAAGAAGAAAATAATTCTAATAATATAACAGAGGAAGAATGATTATAAACAATGATGTTTGGGTTGTAATTCCTGCTTATAATGAAGAAAATAAGATTAAAGATGTTATTGATAAAACTAAAGAGTATGTTCAAAATATTGTTTTAGTTGATGATGGAAGCAAGGATAATACAATAAATATTGCTAAAGAAACTGGAATAAAAGCTTTAAGACATGTTGTTAATTTAGGAAAAGGATCTGCTTTAAAAACAGGATGTGAATTTGCTTTAAGAAAAGAAGCTAAACAATTAATTGCAATTGATGCTGATGGCCAGCATGATCCTGCAGAGATTCCTAATTTTTTAGAAGCATTAAAAGAATCTGATATTGTTTTTGGATATAGAAAACTGACAAAAGATATGCCTTTTGTCTTAAGATTTGGAAATTGGTTTATAAGCAGAGCAGTTGGATTGCTTTTTGGAATAAATTTAAGAGATACGCAGTCTGGGTATAGGGCATTTAGTGCTGATACTTATAAAAAAATAAAATGGGATGCTCAGGATTATTATGTTGAGAGTGAAATGATTGCAAATGCTGGAAAAAATAGATTAAAATATAAAGAGATTCCAATTCAAACAATTTATTCAGACAAATATAAAGGCACAACTATATTTGATGGAATGAAAATTGTTTTAAAGATGATTTGGTGGAAATTCATGAGGTGGTAAAATGATAGGTATACAAATAATTGGTTTATTATTTGGATTATTTATGATTTATTACACTTTTTTAAGTCTTAAAAGAAAAGAATTCAAAAAAGGAGAATTTATAGTTTGGATTATTATGTGGACTATATTTTTAGTAGTAACCTTATTTCCAAATGTATTAAATCCAATAATATCTTCTTTAAGTGTCAGCAGAAGACTAGATCTTTTGATAATAGTGGGATTTTTATTTTTAATAGGAATTGGGTTTTATACTTATAGAGTTAGTAAAAAAAATAGAAAAAAGATTGAAAATATTGTTAGAGAGATTGCTATTAAAAGAGAAAAATGAATATTCTTTTTGTTTTGGAAAACTATATTCCTCATATAGGTGGAGTTGAAGTACTTTTTCAAGGCCTTTCTGAAAAATTAGTAAAAAAAGGATATTCTGTAACAATATTAACCCATAGATTAAAGGATACAAAACAAGAAGAAATTCTTAATGGTGTTAAAATAATTAGAGTAAATTGTTTTCACAGCAGATACTTGTTTAGTTTATTTGCAATACCTCAAGCAATAAGACTTGCGAAAGAACATGATATAATTAATACAACAACTTTTACAGGAGTTTTGCCTGCATGGATTGCTTCTAAGATTATGAAAAAACCAAATGTATTGTCAGTAATGGAGGTTTGGATTGGAAAATGGAGAAAATTAACAGAAGCTGGAATAGTTTCTTCTTTTTTACATAATTTTTTGGAAAAAATAATCTATAAATTTAAATTTGATAAATATGCTGTTATATCTAAATCAACTGCAAAACAATTAACTGATATAGGAATTGATAAAAATAAAATTGAAGTTATATATCCTGGAATTGATTATAATCATTGGGATCCGTCAAAATATGATGAAGTAGAAATAAGAAAAAAATTTGATCTTGATACAAAGTTTGTTTATTTTTTCTATGGAAGACCAGGAATAAGCAAAGGTTTAGAATATTTGATTAGAGCTGTACCTTTAATATCTAAACAAATCAAAAATTCAATATTAGTTGCGATAGTAAGCAAAGATAAAACTTATGAAAAAAGATATGATTATATTCTTGATTTAATAAAAAAATTAGGAGTTGAGAATAAAGTGTTATTAATAGATCCTGTACCTTATAATGAACTTCCTAATTATATTAAAATGGCAGATTGTGTTGTAGTTCCAAGTCTTGCTGAAGGTTTTGGATTTACAACTGTAGAAAGTTGTGCTATGAATAAACCAGTTGTAGCCAGTAAAGTAGGAAGCATACCTGAAGTTATTAGTGGAAAATATGTTCTGGTTAAGCCTGGAAATGCTGAAGCAATTGCAAAAGGAGTTGAGATGGTTTATCATGATAAATTTATGAGAAGTGAATTAAAGAAATTTGAGTTAGAAGATAATATTAAAGGCTATTTGAAGGTTTATGAGGGATTGATTAAATGAAAATTGCATTACTAACTCCAACATTTTCTCCTTTTAGTGGAATTGATAGAGTTGTTGAATTAAATGCTGAAGAGTATATTGATAAAGGCAATTCAGTTACTATATTTACATTTAGAGCAGAATTAAAACCAAAAAGAGCT
>JAHWIT010000082.1 GCA_019322455.1 Candidatus Woesearchaeota archaeon | reverse complement strand
GAAGATATTACAAAAAAAGAAGAGCTTAGAAAAGAACTAGGACCTTTTGTCCCTAAAGAAAATCTTGAAAAAATGATTGAAAAAGGACATGAAAAAGAAGCAATAGTAATGAGAAAATTAAAAGAGCCAAGGCATGATCAGGATTTAGCATATCTAGTTGGCAAAATCCATGACACTGGAATTGATCAGGCAGAGCGGGAAAGATATAATAAAAAATTGCAAAGAGTAAGCTCAATGGCCCTGGAATCAATCATGACTATAAGTACAGTAGCTAATCATTATTATAATACAGATTTCCAAAAAGCAGGTATAAAATTATTTGATCCTTTAGAAAACAATCCAGGATATTATGCAAATGAAATATCCAAAAATATTACAAGAATTATTATTAGTAATTTGATTGAACAAGGATTAATGCGGGACAAAGAAGACGAAATAAATTCCTACAAGCTTCCTCCTGAATTTGAACAAAGAGTTAAACATGTCTTTGCTCCTGTTTTAGAACATCTTGCTAATCCTCAATTTAGAGGATGTGTACAGGGAGAAACAAGGCCGTTCCATTTAGCAATGCACGAATTCTCAAGAGAAGGAAAAATTTGGCAGGGTTATTATTTATTTGATTTTGATAAAAGCAGAAAAGACAATGTTGTATTAGACATTGTAAGATATCTAAATAATCATATCTCATCTCTTAATATTAAATTAAGGCGTAATCTATTCCTTGGAACACTTATTCATGGAGCAAAAATGTTATCAGATATCAGAGAAAAAGATCCAAGTTCTTTTAACAATAATACTAAAGATTTACCAATTAAATTTCCTTTAAGCAGAAAAAGAGCACAAGAATTACAGCAAAAATATTCTATAGTTAATATAGCTAATAACCCTCACCACCCAGCAGAATTTAGAAAATATATTAAAAGAACATCAATAAATTCATGGCTAGAAGCAAAGGACTATGTTTCATTATTTTCTTATATTGAATTAGCAGGAAGAGCTTCTAAAACAGAATATGGAAAAGAAAGAGATAAGTATGCAGATATCCATGATAGAATCATCCCTTTTTACAGAAACGCCTTTGTTATAGAAGACAACAGCAAACAAAGGGTTGAATTAGGAAAATTCTACAGACCAGATAAAACAAGAGCACACTGTGCTAAAGAAATACACAATCTATTAGACAGAATGATTTCAAACAAAAGGCAGTATCTTGGTTATCATCTATCTGATCCAGAAGTAAATAAATTAAAAGAACTTAAAAGATTCTTTGAAGAATTTATTGTAAAATATCAAGACAAAGAAGCTCCAATTAAATACTTCAGCAAGCCTGCTCAAAAATAATTCATAAATTCAGGATGTGACTCTTTATGGAATATGATCTGCATATACATACAAATGAATCAAGGCATGTCAGAAGAACAGCTCCTTCTCCAGAAGAAGTTATTAAAATGGCTAAAAAATTAAGCATTGGAATATCAATAACAGATCATGATAAAAGAGCAAAAATTCATGAACAAATACAGCTTGCAAAAAAATATGAAGTAGGATTTATCCCTGGTGCAGAATTCTGCTGGAGCGTAGCTGTCAATAATAATTTCTATGTTGAAGGAGAAATATTAGCATACAATATTAGTCCAGATTATAAAGAATTAATTGAAATTGAAGAAAAAATGGAGAAAAGCAGAGAAAAAAGAGACCTAAATTTAATACCAAAATTAAAAAATAATGGCATTGATATATCTGTAGAAAAAGTAAGAGAATTTGTGCACGATGAATCAGGCACTGTTGTAAGAAAAGACATTGTTGATTATCTTATTTCAAAAGGCCATGTAAAAAATAAAAAAAACGCATACGATCTAATAAAGCCATTTGGTCATAGTATTATTCCTAGAGAAAAAACACCTTTAGAAAAGATAATAAAATCAATCATAGCAGCAGGCGGTACTCCAATAGCAGCACATATTGGAATTACAATAAAAGATTATCAATTATGGCCAAAAAAAATAGTAGGTAATGAAAATTTAGCAACATCCTATTTTGTTGCATATAACCCTGAAACAGACTTTGAAAATGTTCTTCTTCCAAAACTTCTAGATTTAGGTATAAAAGGCTTTGAAATATACCCTTATGATTTAGTTGGTAAAAACATCCCTTCTCAAATAAGTGTTGCTATGAATGATTATGCGCAAGATTTAAATAGGAGATATAAATTGCTAGATGGCATTAAAGGAACTGATTGTCATTTTATTGAAGGAGAAACCCAATTAGGTTGTTTTACTACATCAGAAGAAGTTATTGCAAAGCTAAGATAAATATAATATAATATATAAATACAAAATGTTTATAAATTAAAAACACTTATTATATACTAAAAAATGGCATATAAAGCAATACAAAAAAGCGTAAATGCAATCCTGAAAAGAGCAGACGGCCCAAGAGAAATAAGAAGAGCTATTTCTGATTTACATAGAGGCATGAGTGAAAGGCATATAGGAACAGCTATAGACCATGCTGAAGATGCTTCAGACCACAAAGGTTATCTTGAAGAAGCTATCAAAGAACTTGAATCAGCATATAAATTAAATCCTTCACCATCATTAGCAAATTGTTTAGGGGTTCGTTATAAACAACTAGGAGATTTAAAAAGATCACATCATATGCCTGGTTATAAAGAAGATTACACTAAAAGCAAAGAATATAGAAGAAGATCCTCAGAAATTATGCACGAAAAAGTATAATCATTTCTCTTTCTTTCCAATCTCAAACTTCTCTACAATTAACTTACCCTGTTTAACCTTTATAACTAATTCATCCTTATCAGTAAACTTTGTTTCATCAGTAACTATCTTAGGCAATAATATTCTCTCTCCTCTAAAATCCAAAGAAGTTAATATCTCTTTATAAGTACCTACTGAACTTAATTCTCTTAGAATATCCTTTGCTTCTACTCCTTTCTTTGATTCTTTAAACTCTCTTGCCTTTTTATGCAGGAATCTTGCAATCTTAGCTGCAACATCTATCTTTGTTGCTTGTGTTATTCCCTGTAATCCAGGAGAAACATTTAATTCAATAATCAAAGGGCCTTTAGCACCTTCAAGAATATCAACAGCACAAATCTCAGCTCCAATAGCATTTGCAGCATCAACAGCTATCTTTTTTGAACGTTGGTCTAATCTGCAAGCCTCTCCTTTGCCGCCTGCATGGATATTTGCTCTCTTTTCTCCTGATTCTGCTTTTCTTTTCATAGATGCAACTACTTGGTTACCAACAACTATTGCCCTGACATCCATTCCTCCTGTTTCAACATACTCTTGAATCAAGAAAGGCTGCTTTAAAGCAGTTAAAGCATCCAGCATACTATTAGCAGCTGCAAAGCTGTCTGCAAACATAACACCCTTTCCCTGAGTTCCTTGAGGAAACTTCATAATAATAGGATAATGAGCCTTTTCCAATACCTTCTTAGCTGCTTCAGGTGTTGAGCTAAGAAATGTCAAAGGAGTAGGAATCCCTTTTTGCTGCAATGCCAATTGTGTTAACATCTTATCATGAGCAATTGTAAAAGCAGATGATTGTATAGGTAAATATGTCTCCTTCGTTAATATAGCAGTTATTGCCCTAAGCAAAGGAGCATATCTAAAACTGCCTTTTGCGTATATACAATCATATTTCTCTAAAGGCTTTCCTTTATATAGAACATCCATTCCTTTTGGACTTAACGTTACTTCTATATCCTTAATGTTTATATCATCAACTGTTCTTATATATTTCTTTAGAGCTTTAACTACCCATTTTGAGCTCTTACTTCCTAAGGATATAACAGCTGCTTTTAACATGAATCTTCTCACCTATTTGTCAGGGTCTATTATAAACCGTTTTTTCAATATGTTTTGTCCAACTAATACTTTATATTTTAAATGCCTTCTATCTGCAATAGTAAACCTCGCTCTTATTCTTCTTCCACCTATTCTAATACTTGCTTTAACTACTGATCTGTTTGTTTGGCCGTGTGATGACTTAACAAGCTTTGTTCCTATTACAGGGCCAAGCTTCATTTCCTTAGCCAATTTCGAATCAACACTGCCTAATGTTGCTCCTGTATCTATCCTAGCTATCAGTTTCTTAGCTTTTTTTGGACCAATTAATTCTGCTTTTTCAGTAAGCCCAATAACTGTTTTCTTGCGTTTTACAGTCTTTTTTGCCATATAATAAGCCCCTCTAAAGTGACATGTAGTATTAGAACAAGGTTTATAAATATTACTAAAATCTTAAAAGTAGTGATTTTTCCCAAAACTCTCTTTTAAACACAACATAGATAATCGGGTTTTGGGTCCCAGTGCTCAGTCGCGCTTTTTCGCTTTCAATTCAACTAATGAGCGAAAAAGCGCGGATACACTAAACTCTAATATTTTTCTAATATACCAAATAGAAGGAAAAATATTAGAGTTAAAACTTATTCTTCAGATTTCATTATTGGAAACAATAAAACATCCCTTATAGAACTAGATCCAGTTAATAACATAACCATCCTATCCACCCCAACTCCAATCCCAGCATTAGGAGGCAGTCCATGCTCTAATGCATTGATATAATCCTCATCCATTGGATGGGATTCTTCATCTCCTCCTCTTCCTTTTTTAGCCTGCTCTTCTAACAGCTTTCTTTGCACTATAGGATTAATTAACTCAGAATAACAATTTCCAACCTCCCATCCATTCATAAATGGTTCAACCCTTTCAATCAATTCAGGATCCTTTCTATGAGGCTTAGCTAATGGACATGTTTCCTTTGGATGATCAATAATATGGATTGGCTGTATTATCTTTGCTTCACATAATTCTTCAAAAAGCAAAGCAATCATCTCCCCTCTATTAGGTTTTCCTTTATGTTCAATCCTATTCTTTTCAATCAATTTGAAAAGCTGTTCATCTGATAATTTATCTGCATCAATATCTGCAAATCTCTTTAATGCTTGTTTTACTGTTAATTTTTTCCAGGGTGCTTTGACATCAATCTTCTTTCCATTGTATTCTATTACAGTTTTTCCTAAAACCTTTTTTGCAACATATTCCCATAATTCTTCAGTTAACTTCATTGCATCATTATAATCAGCATAAGCCCATTGTATCTCCATCATTGCAAACTCAGGATTATGTGTTCTGTCAACCCCTTCATTTCTAAAACAAGAGCTTAAATCATATATTCTTTCAAATCCTCCTACAATTAATCGTTTCAAATGCAATTCATATGCAATCCTTAAATACATCTTCATATCCCATGCATTAATCTTAGTTAAAAATGGTCTTGCAGCTGCTCCTCCATATTGTGTCTGAAGAATTGGAGTTTGCACCTCAACAAATCCTTTCTCATTAAGAAATTCTCTAATAGCTTGATATATCTTAGCTCGTTTTAAAAACACCTCTTTTACTTCAGGATTCATAATTAAATCTATATATCTTTGCCTGTATCTTATCTCCTCATCCCTTAATCCATGGAATTTCTCAGGTAATGGCTTTAATGATTTAGTAAGAATCTCAAATCTCTTTACATAAACAGTTACTTCTCCTGTCTTTGTTTTGAAAACAGTTCCTTCTACTCCTATAATATCTCCAATATCAATCTTCTTTAAAAGCTTGTATTCCTTTTTCCCAACATCATCCTCTCTAAAATATAATTGTAATTTTCCAGAAGCATCTTGTAAATGAACAAAAGAAGCTCTTCCCATTCTTCTTAACTGCATTATTCGTCCAGCAACCTTTGCCTTATCCTTTGTCTTCTCTTCTTTTTTCAACTTCTTATACTTTTCATTAATTTCTGCTGCATGATTCCTCTGATCAAAAGAATAAGGATAAGGATTAATCCCTAATTGTTTTAATTCCTCTAATTTTCTTTTTCTTTCTTGTATTAATTGTTCTTCAGTCAT
>JAHWIT010000081.1 GCA_019322455.1 Candidatus Woesearchaeota archaeon | reverse complement strand
TGTTTATTATACAACTAAAAGCCCTCCTCCTGGATGTAAAACATTAAAAATAAATCTTAAAGCAATAAAGCCTCAACATTTCAATGGTGTTGTTGATTTCTCAGATCCTCAAAAACAAGCATTAAATATATACTATAAAGAATTTGGAAATAAATGGATTGAAGCAATTATCTTAGAAAGAAAACTAGAAAACAGTGTATTTAGAGATGATACATTAGCTGTAATAAAAAGAAGACTTCTTTATCTTCTTGATTTAGAATTTAGCCAAAATCAATTATCTTGTAATGGAGCCTTTGATTTACAAGCAGGTGAATCAACAATCAATGATATCTGCAATGAACTAGAACAATCAAAAACAGTTATTATAGACACATCAAATTTTGCAGGAGCAGTTGAATTGTTAATAGGTAGTCTAATCTCAACAGAAATTCTAAACAGATATAAATATTACAGAATAAACGGAGAAATAAATAAAAAACCAGTTATTTCAATCATTTTAGAAGAAGCTCCTCGTGTATTAGGAAAAGAAGTTCTAGAAAAAGGTTCTAATATCTTTGCAACAATTGCAAGAGAAGGAAGAAAATTCAAAGTTGGTCTAACAGCAATAACTCAACTACCTTCTTTAATCCCAAGACAAATCTTAGCTAACATGAACACAAAAATTATCCTAGGTATAGAAATGAAACCAGAAAGATTAGCAATAATTGAATCAGCTTCTCAAGATTTATCAGAAGATGATAGAAATATTGCTTCTTTAGACAAAGGAGAAGCAATCATAACTTCTAATTTTACAAAATTTGCAACACCAATAAAAATTCCTTTATTTGAAGATTTAGTCAAAAAAGAAAAAAAACAATATAAAAAAGATTTTTCTGGAATTAAATTAAATAATTAAACAAGAACTTCAGCAAGAAGTTCCACCAAATCACATACTGTTTCTTCTTGATAAAATCTGACACTAAATTCATCTTTTGCAAGAACTTCTTCTTTCACTCTATAACTAAGACTCTTTTTCAATCTTTCATAATTTTCTCTATCAAATCCTAAATCATTTACTAGATTTGTTTCAGGCCAAATTATATCATATATAGAATCTGAATCATGCACTTGGCTTATCTTCTCCTCTATAGCAGTATACACAGAATCATATACAGCCTTAGCAACTTCTATAAAATCCCTTTTAAGCCTATCTTCCATATCTTTTGTTTGAACAAATAAATAATCAAAGAAATTTTTTGTAAAAAAAGGATGATTATAATCTTCAATAATAGACAAAAGAGAATGTACTTTTTTAAGATAAGTTTCTCTTTCAGGAATTGATCTTGAATTTTTTAATAATCTATCTTTAATATCTACAGAAACATCATTAGTTAAAGATTCATCTCCAAATAAACTTAAAATTTTAGGATCATTTGATTCTTCTGTCATATAATCTCCCCATATCCTCCTTAAAATATAAATATTAAGATATTTATAAACCTTATGTTTTTTATCATCAATTAGTGATAAATTATATTAAAGTTAAAAAAGAAAGTAACACAAAATATTTATACTATTTATTTTTAGCATAGTTTAGGTGATATTATGGTATTAAAAGAAATACTTCAAGGTTTAATGACTATTCCTGAGTACAAAGTAAACAGCGCAATTAAAAAAATAATTGACAGGATGGCAGATAATATAATATTAAAAAAACCTATTACTGTCAAATATCTAAAACAATTAATTAGACTTCTTGGAGCTAGTGCAAAATATATTATACGAAAAAAAGATTTTAGAGCAGTACGTTCTTTTTGCGGAGGACTTGCTGATGCATTTTCAAGAGCCGTTGAATTGGAAAAAGTATTTGAAAGAGAAACAAATGCTCAAATCAGCAATATTTTAACAATCATTGAAGACATGAAAATCGAAAAAATAGGCGGTGAAGAAGAAATCGAAAAAGAAGTAAAAGCAAAATATGGAGGACTAGATGACATTAAAGGCAATATTCAAACGGCTTTAAATCAACTAGCTGCTTCTATAAAAATTAGAGAAATTCCTAAAACGCTTGCAGCAGAATCCAAAGCTAAAAAAACTGCATCTGCAACATAAAAACAATATT
>JAHWIT010000012.1 GCA_019322455.1 Candidatus Woesearchaeota archaeon | reverse complement strand
TTAACAGCTAAACAAATTACTGCGATTAAAAAAATGCTGGAACTTGGGAAAGAGCTTCAATCTCGAAATGATGCTTGGGAAATGGTAGAGGATGCTAGAAGAAGAATGTTTTTCTTAGATATAGCTCTTAAGTATGGCATATCTTCTTCTTATGGAGTAACAGAAGAAATTGCTGCAAATTCTGTTGGAAGAATGTTAAGGGGATATGAAAAAGGCTATTTTGTAGAGCCTTATGATGGATTAATTGAACCAGGTGAATTAGAAGAAATTATTCAACAACATCATTCAAAAAGCAGTTCTCATGTAGGTCTAAAAATTTATGAAGAAGGAAAAGGTATTTTTGATCTAAGCGAAGATGAAAGACTTGAAGCATGTAAAAAAGGTGGACGTACAAGTGGGAAAAATCGTGCAACAGAAGGTTCAGGCGTGTGTGGTTTAACTTATGAAGAGAGATGTGCTATTGGAATTAGAAGTTATGAACAAGGGAAAGGAATTCATGCAATGACTTTTGAAGCTATGTCAAAAAGATCAAAAAGAAATTACTCAGATGGAGTAGGAATTGGTGGAATGACCACAGAACAAAGAAAAAAGATTGGAAAAAAATCTGGACTGCAACATGTTCGAAATGGAACTGGATGGTTCGGAATGAGTGAAGAAGAAATAAAAGAAGCAAGGAAAAAAGCAGTAATTGCACTTGGTTATAAACCTTGGACAGAAGAAGAATTAAAAACTGTTTACTTATTGTCACAAGATTCTAGTTATCAAAGAGGAACACAAGCAAATTTAGCATTGATTGCAGATAAGGTTAATGATACATTTCATGATGGAGGAAAAATAAGAACAAATAAAGCAATAAGTAATGCTTTGAGCAGATACAAAGTAGCTTTATCTCAAGAAGATAAAAATGAAACGTAAAATAATCAAAAACAAACATCAGTACAAAGTAAATCTGCCAATTGAATTAATTAGAAAACTAAACTGGGATAAAAATACTTCTATCAGATTCCATGAAGTCCAAACTCCTTTAGGAAAAGGCATGCTAATTATTAAAGACAATAAAAAAGATGTTTTGAAATTGGAAGTGAAAAAATGAACATAAATGATTTAATTTTTAGAGAATTGATTAAGCGAGGAGTAAAAAAGACAGATAGAGGTAGGTTATGGTATTTGGCGGATTCTAAATTATGGTATGTAACTCCAGCACAAGCTCAAGGATATTTAGACCTTGAACAATCTCCGGAATATAAGGGAGGCTTAATCCAGGCAGAAATTGAACTCATTGGACAAAATTTAGATTCTATCTTATCTCAATTACCTGAACAGAAATATAATCTTGTGGATTTAGGTTGTGGAAATGGAGAAAAAGCTGCTATATTTATTAAAAGGTTAGGTAAAAAATTAGGAATAAGGTATTGTCCTGTTGACATAAGTTCATATATGGTTTCAAAGGCATTAGCAACTGTTAAAGGACTTAATATAGATGGAGTTGGTGAATGTAAAGAGAATATTTCTGATTTTGAAAACCTTACAAATGTTATGCCGGCCTTTAGGAGAGGAGGATATGAAGGCAGCTTGATTTTGTTATTAGGAAATATAATTGGCAATTTTGACAGAGAAGATATTCTTGAAGGAATCTATCAAAGTATGCATCCACAAGACTTTTTGCTTATTGGAACAGAACTAAGAAATAATGAAAGAATTGAAGAGATTGTCCGCGAATATGATTCTGATTTGGTTAATCAATTCCTGATTCATCTTCCTAGGCAAGTTGGTCTAACTGACCAAGATTTAGAATTTGAAGTAGAGTTTAATAAGGACAGGGTTGATTTATCTTATAGGGTTAAAAGAGATAAAACAATTGCTCACTTAGGAAAAACCGTTGAATTTAAAAATGGAGACAGAATATTAGCAGCAATTTCATATAAATATATCCAAGATGAGTTAAGAAATCTCCTAGAAAAAAGATTTGAAACTAAACTTTATTCTAATCAGCAAGGGAATTATGCTTTAGCATTATGTAGGAGAAAAAGAGACAAAAATTTGATGATGGAATGAAAAAATGAACCCAGAACCAATCCCAGAAAACAGGATAGAAAAACAACAACTCAGGCAATCAATATTTGAAAACTTTAAACAGAGATGCCTGGATTATATAACAGTTGTCTCAGATAGCAGTGCAGAAAAAATTTTAGAAGAAATAGATGATTGGTTACAGCAGCATAATTTAATCCAATATCTTCCATTTGAAAAAAAATTAGACAAACTTCGTGAACAATATCAAACAATGCATTTAAGAAATTAAAATGACAATAGAAAATCTTAAACAAGAAATAAAAGAAGAATTATTTCAAATAATTAGAAGACTTGAAAGAAACTTCAATGAACAAGATGAAGAAAGATTCAATGAACTAAGAACTCAATACCTTACAGAGCCTATTTTCTTTAGAGAATGGATGATGTATGATAGATTAGTAGTTTTAGCTATGCTTCAAGAATATAAAATAGAGTTAAAAGAAACATATGATGAGAATATAGTAATATATCTCGGTATAAAATATGCTTCAGAAAAAAGTGAATCTTATCAAAAAGAATTGAAAGCTTGGAAAGAGGCTAATAAAATAAAATGACCAATCCAAAACTAAAACAAATAATTGAATATTTAGCTGGATTATATATGAATAAATTAGAAATAACTGGAAAAAAAATGCTTTGGGAAGATTTTCATCGTGCAATGTTAGGTATTTATGGAAAAGAACCTTATCGTATGCCTAAATCAGAATTTGAAGAGCATAAAAAAGAACTTGAAAAAATAGGAATTGTTGAATCTTCAACTGAAAGTGAAAAATTTTTAGAAATTGACAATGATCTTCCTCTTGGTATGAACATAAGATTTTACATAAATGCTCATGATGCAAGAAGTGCAAGGGAAATATGCAAAGCAACAGTAAATGGATTAAAAAAACAAAGATTTAAGATTAAAACCTCTGGCCGTGCTACTTTTCCCTATGATCGTTTTGATAATACTGTTCTTTATATTAACAAAAATGATGATGTAAAATCAGTAATAGAATTTTACCAAGAATTAACTAAAAGTAATGAAACTTTATTTGATAATGAAGTTCCTCTTATAACACAAAAATTTGCAAAAGGAATAGGAATTGCTGTTTCTCCTGAGTATGAAAAAAGAGAAATACTTGGTAATTATTTTGGATACTTCAAATTTACATTCAATGGCCTTCACAGCACTGTATTAAACATATTATTTGATGAATATAGAAAAAGAGGCATTTCTGATTTAAATCAAATGACTGACTTATATTCGCAAGCTTTAAAACAAGCTGGCTTTAACCCTGAAAAACCTTATCTAAATTTAGGAATGGAGGATCCTTTGGATTTAATTGGAAAATGAAACGTAAAATCATATTATACAACCTTGCAGAGGCAAGGATTGGCATGGAGTGAGAAAATGACAGAATTAGAAAAAGTTAACAGACGCTCAGCTTCGATTGGAAAAGATTCTAATTGCGTAGGTACTTTATTGTACCTTATTGGCGAGAGAGAAACAGATTCATGTATTGACCCTCTTGAACCCAGTGAAATTGAACCGTTCATCAATCTGCTTAATAGCGAATATAAAGAAACAAATGAGCCTAAAATTCTTGATTTAACATGCTGGTATGATCTAAAGGCTGCTGATAATTTTAGGGATATACCACTTCATGTAGGATTAATCGTTGGATTTGATGATATTGGTTCACCTATAGTAAGGCAAAGATTTTTGAGAAAACCACTGGAAGATTTACCAGCAAATCAAGTTATGGCGGAATATGTAAAGTGGGGCAGGCAGATTGGTTTGAAGTATTACACACAAAAATGTTTGGCTAATGATGGAGAAAGAAAATGAAAAAGCTAGAACTAGAAGCACTGCTTGAAGGAGGACTTTATGCATTAGGCGTGCCTCTGCAAAGAAGAGTTTGTATGGATGAGCTTTTGGTTGGAGAACAAATTGATGAAAGTTTTTCTGGCACTTCTGTTCATGAATTACTAACAAAACACGGATTTTCCAGAGGATTAATTGAAGAAATTGTAAGAAGAGGAATGAGCTTTAAGAAAGTTGAAGATTGGTTTTCTGGAACGCCTTATTTCAGGAGAACTTCATCTCAATATAAAGGCATTACTTTAGAATATAATGCCTACAAAATAACTGGATTCAGGAAAATAAAAAATTTAAGAGAGGACCATTTCCGGCAGGATGTCAGGATGTTTGATGGAGAATTAAGAATTGCAACAGTTGATTGTAGAAAATGGTATCCAAAAAAAGAGGAAAATAAAGTTAAAGTTGATATTCCAAGACGGGTTTTAAGAGAAAGGAAATTTGATCCTGCAATACAGACTTTAATGGAGTTAAACGGAAAGAAATTTGATCCATATGAGGTATACTGTGCTGTGATGGATTTTTTAAAACAAACAGAACCGTTTGGAAAGTGAGAAAATGACAGATGATTTTAAAACAGACAGAATAGAGAATGAGAAAGGTTATGGAATTAGGTTAACTTATTCAGGAAAAGGTATATTGATTTTTGAGCAAAGAAAAGATTTGACTGGAATTAATGATTATTGCCTGAATTATAATATATTCATACCATCAAGAAGGAACATAACTGATAATGTTGGAATTGCTGTTGATTTTCTTAAAAAACTTGAACAAAAAGGTGTAAGAGGATTTATTCAAGCACTGAAAGATGCAGATATGTATTATGGTACGATTTTTGAAGGAAGAAAACCTCAGCCAGAAGTTTGTGGATACAGTGGACAGAACCCTAATTATGATATGGATTTTGATGCTAAAAAAATAAAAAGGGCAATAAAAGATAATTCATTAGACCATCTTGTGATTAAGACACAAGTTGGAAATGTATTAATTAGAACTGTATATGATGGAGAAAACTATCAAAACTTTGAACAAAAACCAGAAAGTGAAATAACTGTAGATGGATTTGATTCAAATATTGCTGAAGAACTGAAAGATCTTCTGTTATCCACTTGTAATATAGATATCAATGAAAATGATGTTCCAGATCTAATGAAATCTCTGGAGCATGTGCTTGAACAGTATAAGACAGTTCTCAATGCTGGTGATGGAGTAAGAAAATGACAAAATCAGATATTATTATAGGATTTGAAAGAAAGCCAGAAAATTTAGAAGGTTTTCTAAAAAAACAAG
>JAHWIT010000080.1 GCA_019322455.1 Candidatus Woesearchaeota archaeon | reverse complement strand
CAAGAATAGTTTTAATATACTCTTCTTTTGGAAACTCTAAAAGTTTTGGATGGGTTGTAACAATCAAAGTAAGAGGGATTCTTGCATTATATTGTGATAAATAAACATAATTCATAGAAGGATCTGCATCTTGAAGAGCTTTTGCTAAAGTAGTTTTTCCAGAACCCATTCCTCCAATTAATAATATATCTTTCATGTAAAATGCAAGTATTCTAGATTTATAAACCTTCGTAGAATATATATTCCAGTGCATAAAAATATTTAAAGGGAGTTAGATTTGAATTTTTAGGGGGTTTAAAATAGAATCAAAAACTTGGCATAGAGGTTATGAACTTAGACTTGTCCCAGGAGCAATGGAATGTGACAAGAGATTAACTAATCTTATTGCAGATATTCTTAAGAAGGAATTTAAATTAAGTGGAGCTCAAATTTTACGTACGGCTCCTGATAATCCTAAGGAAGATAATTATAGACCAAAAAGCAAAAAGGCGCATGTTTTAGGACAGTTTCAAGAAGGGCAGGAGGTAAGAGAAGATATTGGAGAGATCACTTTTACTGATGTTGCTGGAAGAGAAGCTATCTATTATATAGCACATCCATATGTTCATAGTGAAGGTATGCAGGTAGAAACAATAATAAAACAGATGAGATCTTTTGCAAGATTACTTAAGGATTATAATGCAGGAGTAGAACAATTGTCCTTAGTGCTGCCTGTAACCCCATATGATCTTAATCACAGTGTGAAAAGAAGGGAAAGAGAAGGTTTATTGGAAGTAGACCACTTAAGAATGTTTTTGGAAGACCTAGCAAGAGATAACTATAATGAGATTATAACAATTTGTTCTCATTCAGATAAAACAAGAGAAATAGCCCAGGATTTAGGAATGTTCTTTAGAGATATTAATCCATTTAGATCTGAGTCAGGAGTACCAAGTCCGAGATTGGGCCCTTTTTTATATAAAAATCCTGAGAATACTGAAAAAAGAGTTGATTATGATTCTCAAATTGCTAAAGTAACTCCTTTTATAACTTGGATTAAAAATAATTACAAAGACAATATGGATGAAATCTATTTTGTAGCTCCAGATGACGGCAGTGAAAGGTTGCTTGAAAAAATTGCTTATGCTTGCAGAGGAGATAAACAACATATACTGTCAATATTGAAAGAAAGATTAGGCCCTGGAAACGTTAAAATTCTTGGCGTCAAATCCTCCTCTACAGCTCAATTAGAAGATATTCAGGGAAGAACTTGTGTTTTTGCTGATGATAAAAGGCTAAGCGGAAATACACTTAATGAGATTGCATATTCTTTAAAAAATGACCATAATGCTGGACCAGTAGTTGCTTTAATAGCACATGACCAATCTTATGATGATGGCATTTTGAAGCATACATGTATTGATAAATTTGTTTTTTTGGAAACAAATCCTAGATCTTATGCAGCGCAACTTGAAGATGATAGGATAGAAAGAATGTCAATGGAAACAACAGCAAGATTATTATCAACAGAAATATTTGATAGTTATGTTAAGCTTAGAGATTTAGGAGAGCAAAAGGTTAGATAAATTTATATAGTTATTAATTCTAAATTACCTTATGACAGACGAAAATGATAAATTTGTAGAAGAAATGCTTAAAAAAATTAATGAGAAGAAAGAAACAAAAGCACAGTCAAGAACAGAAGGTGTTGATAGAGATAAAGTTGAAGAGATGACAGAAGAGCTTCTTGGCTGGAAAAAGAAAAAAGAAGAAGGTGACTAATATGGCAAAGAAAAAAGCTGTTAAAAAGAAAGCTCCAAAAAGAAAAGCTGTTAAGAAACAAGTTAAGAAAGTAACAGCTACTATGAAAAAGCAAGCTGCAAGAGCAACTGCTGAACTTAAGAAAGCAAAAGCTAAGTTTATGAAGCAGGAAAAGAAAGTTAGAGAATTCATTAAAAAGAATCCTCAAAAAGCAGCAGCAATGGCAGTTGGAATTGGAGCAGCACTAGGAGCTGTAGCAGGAGCTGTAGTTTCAAGAAAAAAGAAAAAGAAATAAATTTTCTGAGGGATAGATATGGCAAAGAAGAAAGCTAAAGGTAGTAATAAGTTTTCTAATTACATAGATATGTTTTCTCAAGTGATATCTGGATTTATTGAGCAGAGATTAAAAGTAAAGCAAAGAGTAGAAGATGTTAAGAATAATGTGCTTGATGCTTTGTTTGGACTTAAGAAACAGATTATGCGGGGAATAGTAGAGGCATTTTTGCTGATAACTGGGATTGCAGCATTGGTTGTCGGCAGCATAATGTTTTTATCCAGATACATTGAATTTGACATACTGCTTATAGCTTATGGAGTAATTATCTCTTTTGGGATTTTGTTCATTGCAAAACTTAAAAGAGATTAATTATTTTTTAGAAAACAAACAACCGCAGTAGTTTTGTCTATAGAGATTGTATTTTTTACTTAGTTCTATGCTATGCATATAATCTTTTTTGAAATCTTGCTCTAGAAAATTATCAAATTCTTTTCCAATTTGATTTATAATTTCAGCATTTTTATATGGAGAAACTGTTAATGTTGTTGTAAATAAATCAAAACTTGGCGAAGAGTCACCCTCCTTTGTCTGGTGGGTACCTTCTTTTGCTACTTGTGCTGTTTTTTGCAGTCTAAATCTGAAGCATATTGCGCAGCGCTCTCCGCCTTCTGGGTCGTTTTCATGCCCTCTTACTGCACTCTGCCAGTCAATTATATCATAATCTCCAATTATAATTGGAATATCCATTGCTTCTGCATATCTTTCTGCTTCATTAAGTCTTTTTTCATATTCATTTATTGGCTCAACATTTGGATTATAGAAAAATAGAGTTACATCATAGTTTTCTTTAAGTTTTTCAATTACAGAAGTTGAGCATGGTGCGCAGCAAACATGCAGTAATAATCGTTTCATTTTAGATAAATTAATATACCTTTATTTATTAATCTAATGAAAATGAAGAAAATCTGGAAGCTAATTATTTCTATAATAATTCCTTTTTTAGCAAGCGCTATAGGTTCATTATTTACAGCTTCTTCTGTTTCAACGTGGTATGTTGAGCTGATTAAACCTTCTTTTAATCCTCCTAGTTGGGTTTTTGGTCCTGTATGGACACTGCTTTATCTTTTGATGGGAATTGCTCTATATTTAATATGGGTTGATAAGGCAAAGAATAAAGAAAAAGCCTACTGGACTTTTGGGATACAGTTAGGGCTTAATGCGCTATGGTCTATCTTGTTTTTTGGATTGAGAAATCCTTTGCTCGCTTTTATTGAGATTATTGTATTATGGATAGCAATCCTGATGACTATTATTTATTTTTACAGAATCAACAAGAAAACAATTTATTTGCTATTGCCTTATATCTTATGGGTTAGTTTTGCAGCTGTGCTTAATTTTTCATTGATGATATTAAATTAAACTTTTTCCCACTTTTCTATCGGTCCTTTTTTTACTTTAAATAATGGATTTGGCTTTGGATTTTTTATTTTAAGAATTTCTTTATATTTTTCTTTATTTCTAATCTTTAATTTCTTTTTTAGATGCTGAAGTTCATATTTTAATTGCTTGTCTGTTACTGCTAATTTTTTCTTTGTAAATGGTTTTACAACGTTTCTTTTATCAAAGCAGTAGCCTCTGTCGCATGATTCTTTATAGAGAAAATAAAGATAAGTATTGATGTATTTGATTGGAACTTTCTTGAATCTGTCTAATTGAGGATGATTCTTAT
>JAHWIT010000079.1 GCA_019322455.1 Candidatus Woesearchaeota archaeon | reverse complement strand
TGCATGCTTTTTCAACTTTTTTAGTATTCCTGTCTGTTAATGTTGGATTAATATCTCCGTGGGTTATGAAGATTTTTCTGGATGATGTGCTTATCAACAAGAGGTTTGAGTTGTTTTATTGGATTCTAGGAGCATTTCTTTTTTTGTTTTTCTTTAATTTGATATTTGGATTTGTGCAGGAGGCTGTTAACAGAAAACTTGGATTTAAGCAGTCAATGTATATCAAGAAGCACTGGCTTGATCATCTGTTTAATCTTCATGTTGGCTATTTTCAGAAAAAGAAGATAGGAGATTTGCAGTCAAGGGTTGAGAATGCAGAAAGTTTACAGTCATTTAATTCTTTGCTGATAAATTCTATTTTTATACAGGGATACAGGTCAATTGCTATACTTATTGTTTCATTGACACTTAGCTGGAAAGCAACTTTGTTTACTTTAGGTATTTTTCCTTTTTATCTTTTGTCTGAGAAATTTTTTATAAAAAAGATGAAAAAGAGAACTAAAGTTTCTATGAAGAAAGGAGCTGATATAGGCAGTTTTATGAATGAAGTATATAATTCCCTTTTTTTATACAAATTATTTGGAAAAGAGAAAAGAGCAATCAATAAATGGGAGGGAAAGTCAAAGAGTATATATAGATATAATTTCAGGACTTTTATTCTGCAAAAAATTTCATTTAATATAAGGGGATTTCTTCAGTATGTTCCTAGTTTTGCTGTTCTTGCTTTTGGAGGATATCAAGTAATGATTGGAGCATTGACTATTGGAACACTGCTTGTATTAAGAAGCTATATTTCACAGGTATTTGCCAGTTTGGAATATTTTGTAGGCTTAAACAGGAGTTTCCAGCTAATGATGGTTCCAATTGACAGGGCTTTAGCTATAATAAAAACAAAGCCAAAGGTCAAGAATATTAAGAATCCAATTAAATTTAAAAGTGTTAAGGATAATGTTCATTTTGAGAATGTGTTTTTTAAGTATAAAACTGATCCTGTTTTGAATGGAGTTGATTTTAAGGTAAAGAAAGGAACAAGGATTGGAGTTGCAGGGCCTAGCGGAGAGGGAAAGTCAACTTTAGCAAGCTTATTAATGAGATTTTTTGATCCTTCTAAAGGAATCATAAAAATAGACGGAATTGACCTTAAAAAATATGATTTAGAAAGTATAAGAAATGGAATTGGAATTGTAAGCCAGGACAGCATACTTCTAAACATGACTATTGCTGAGAATATTGCCTTTGGAAAGCCTAATGCAAAGCAAAAAGACATTGAAAAAGCAGCTAGAATGGCTGAAATACATGATTTTATTATGGGTTTACCAAAAGGATATGATTCAAGGATTGGAGAAAAGGGAAGCATGGTTTCAGGAGGGCAAAGGCAAAGATTAAGCATTGCAAGAACAATGCTTTTAGATCCAGATATACTTATCTTAGATGAGCCAACATCTGCATTAGATCCTGAAACGGAAAAAAAGCTGCAAAGATCTTTGGAATTTGTTTCAAAAAACAAAACTTCTTTAATTATTGCTCACAGGTTATCTACTTTGCAGAATGTTGACAGGATTATCTTTATAGAAGGGCACAAGATTCTAGAACAAGGAAGTTTTATGGATTTAATGACAAAAAAGGGAAGATTTTTTCATTATTACAACAGCCAGTTCAGGACATATGAAAATTTTCTTTCAAGATTGTCTGCTGAGATTAAAAGAACAAGAAGATACAGCCATAAGCTAAGTGTTGGTATCTTAGAGCTTGATATTGAAAATTTAGAGCCTGAGCAGGCTAAAAAGATTTTGGATGATGCTGAATATGCTATAGAGCAAAATATCAAGGATATTTATTTCTTTGGTGTTCCTCCTCATTTCAAGCATTCTCTGCAGATAGTAATGCCTGATCTTAGCAAGGAAGAGGCTGAGCAGTATATGGATGAATTAGGAAGACTGCTTAAATACAAGATAAACAAGGATGTTAATTATTCTGTATTTTCAAATCTTAATGAGATTGAGAAGATAGTTAAATAGAGATTTTAGAATTAAATATTGTGAAATTTTAAACCATAGTTAATAACTCGTAAGTATTATAGACTTTTACTTTATCTTGTTCTTTTAATTTTTTATCATTTGACCATACCTTTGATGCAAGGCTTTATTAATTTTTCTACCTATTTCTAAAGCATCTTTCTCAGTCAGTTTTGACTTTGCAGATATTGCTTTTAGTATTTTTAATTGAGACAGTTTAGTCTTTATTGCAGTTCTTGCTACCTCAGACCAGTTTATCTCTTTTTCTTCGTCCATTTCATGCTTCAAATCTTCAGGAACTGATAAAGTTATACTTACCATTTTTCACCTCCAGTGTATTATGTTTATTATGTTTAATACGTTATTATATATAAATCTTTTGATTTTAGATTAGCTAATCTTTATACTTTAGTTGCGTCAAATTAGAATTATAGATTAACAAACATCAGCTTCTTTGATTTCTTTCAAGAGTTTAGAACTCCATTCTTTTATTAAGATTCCATTTCCTAGATTATAGCCTGTATCTATGCTTGCTCCTGAGCTATGTAATAAGATTCTTAGTTTTCCTTTTGTTGGAGCTGTAAATTTAACTTTAAGTGTGAATAAGCCGTCAGAATTAACAGTATTGCTGCTTCTGTGGACTAGAGAATACTGATCATTGCAGTCCCAAGCCTGTATTTCTAAGATAAGGCTTTTGTCAATTATCTTAATCCATCTGGTTAGTTTGCCTTGAACTTCTAAGAGCCATTCATCACTGCTTAGCTTTTTTACATTATAAGAATAAAGCTCAAAACCTCCTCCTTTGTATATTACATTATCAGCAACAGCTGTTGGCTTGAATTCTTCAGAAACAACCATTCCAGTGATTCTAGGATAAGCAACAAAAGCAAGCAAAGACAAAATTAGGATTACATATATCCATAAAGGCAGTTTTTTTTCCATAAGCTATTTGTGAAATTTTTAAGTTTAAAAATCTTTTGGGGAAAATATTGAAAAAGGAAAAATATATAAACAAATCAAATAAAAATAAAAAAATGGCAAATGTTTGGATTTATTCTATAATAAGTGTTTTAATTGTTAGCTTGATATCATTGATAGGAATATTAGGAATGGCAATAAAACTTGCAAGATTAAGGAAAATTTTATTCTTTTTTGTGAGTTTTTCTGCAGGTGCATTGTTTGGAGGGGCATTGCTGCATCTGCTGCCTGAGGCTATAGAAGAATATGGATTAGAACACAGTATATTTTTATCACTGCTTGCAGGTGTGATTATTTTTTTTGTGATTGAGAAGTTCATACACTGGAGGCACTGCCATATTCCAACATCAGAGGAGCATCCTCATCCATTTGCTATAATGAATCTTGTTGGAGATTCTGTGCATAATCTAATTGATGGATTAATTATAGGAGGAACTTATTTAGTAAGCATTCCATTAGGAATAACAACTACAATTGCAGTTGCGCTTCATGAGATACCGCAGGAAATAGGGGATTTTAGTGTATTGATTCATGGAGGTTTTAAGAGAAAAAAGGCATTATTTGTTAATTTTTTAACTGCTTTGACAGCTGTTATAGGTGTAATAATCTCTTTGATAATAGGGGCTGCTTATGAAGATTATCTGTTTTTTCTGCTTCCGTTTGCAGCTGGAGGATTTATTTATATTGCTGGGTCTGATCTGATTCCTGAACTGCAGAAGGAATTTAAGATTTCAAAATCAGTAATACAGCTAATAGGAATATTAGCTGGAATAGGAATTATGCTGCTTCTAGCTCATTAAATCTTTTTTATATTCAATAAACTAAAACCATTCTCAAGAAGTATAAGTTTATTATTTTCAAAGCCTTTTTCAGAAAGCTTGACTTCAAACTCCAAAACCTTTTCAAATATTGTTTTTCTGGCTGTGAAAGAAATCATTTTACAACCTCATCATGAGCTTTGGAATGATGAAGAAGCCATTCTACTGCTTCATTATCTGTTGGAAACAAGCAAAATTTAGTGCATTTTTTACATCTTATTTCAGCTGTCAATTAAATTCCCCCATAGATTTTGTAGAAGTTCCGGTATATAAACCTTACTATTAAGGATTGGAATACATAAAAAATGCAAAGATTTAAATATTAAAATAGTAATTTTTAAAGAGAGGTGGTAAAATGGATTTTTCTAAAATTCAAGCAGGGGTACAAGTAAAAGACAGTGCTTTAATTGTATCATTGCCTATTGAGATGGAGAAGGAGCTGAGGAAAAACAGTCCTGAAAAGGCAGATTTAGTAATGGGTGGATTTTTCAGGGTTCAGCCGGATCAAGTATTAGGAAGATGCAGT
>JAHWIT010000011.1 GCA_019322455.1 Candidatus Woesearchaeota archaeon | reverse complement strand
TTATTACAATCATGCACAGAAGCTAATGTTGACATCTTCAATACATCAAACATATAATCATCCTTTAATTGAAAATCACTTCCTTGCACAATCTCAAAATCCTTAATATCTGCACCAACTGCTTCAAACATAGCAGGAATAACAATATTGTAATACTTAGACCTATTGTCCAATAAATCCCAAGGAGTATTATCTAACGCTCCGTGAATATCAGCCAATAATAATTTAACCTTAAATCCAGCTTTCAAAAAATCAGCCATCTTCAAAACCCACATAAAATACCCAACATGAGGCCTTCCAGTCACAGCAGTCCCCAAATAAACACTTGGCTTTTTCTTTTTCTTCAGCAAATTAACTAACTCTTCCTCTGTTACAATTTCCTGAGTATTCCGTTTTATTAATTCAAGTTTTTCTTTAACATCCATTTTAAGATTAAATTTAGAATTATAGTATAAAAAGGTTTCTAAGGAAGCACTGGCCATTCATCCACAACCTATTTAAATAACAAATCAAAATTCTAATTCATGGCTAAAAGAATCTCTGTTACAATGCTTTCTGCTTACTTATACTGTAAAAGAAAACTATACTTAGAAAGAGTTCTAGGATTATTTGAGCCAGCAAAAGAAGCACTAATCAAAGGCTCAATCAGACATGCAACATATGAAGAAATAAACAAAATAGAAGAACCCTTAGTAAAAAGCATAACCCAAACAACAGCTTTCAAAGATATCTATGATATGTATATTCATGCTTATGCAAAAATACTAAGAAATATAATCCATAAAAACAGATTTAGATTAAAAACAGTAAAACTTCCATTATTAGATGCTTTCAAAAAAATATTTCCCTTCTTTGTAAGAGAAAGCAAAATAAGAGCAGAAAACATATTTAATTTTGTAGCTCAAAATAAAATATATGGAGAAGATTTATGGAACTCTTTAACACCAAAAATCAAATCTGAAATAAAAATCCAATCAGATGAATTAGAATTAACAGGAATTATAGACAGAATAGAAGAATACCAAACAGGATCAGTTCCAATTGAATTGAAAACAGGCTCAATGCCTAAACAAGGAGTCTGGCCAGGCCACAGAATTCAAATAGCAGCTTATGCATTACTATTAGAAGAAAAATTCAAACAGCCAATAAAAGAAGGATTTGTTCATTATTTAGATCAAAATGAAAAAAGACACATTGCAATTAATCCTTTCCTTAAGCAGGAAGTCAAAGAATTAAAAGAAAAAGTAAGATTATTACTAAATACACCAGAGTTGCCAAAAATCAACGAAAACAGCAATAAATGCAAGGTTTGTGGCTTAAAAGACCAATGCAATGATGAAAAATACTTAAAAACACTTTTAAATAGTAAAACAAAAGCTTTAAATAGTAAATAGTTATTAAATACATTATCAGAGGTTATAAAAAATGGCAGAAGAAGATAAAAAATTCTCAAAAGAACTAATTGGAAAGACAGTAGTCTCAAAAACAGGAAAAAGATTCGGCGAAGTAGGAGATATTATCTTTGAAACAAGAAGCGGAGAACTTATCCATATGGCTCTTGCCAATCCAACACCTTATACAGAAAAATTAGAATTAGAAAAAGACAAAGAAGGAAAGATCTTAATTCCATTTTCAGCAGTTATTGCTGTTGGAGATTTTATGGTTGTTTCTGAAGAAGACATTATTTAGAAAGATTTTTAATAACTTTTCATTTTCTTTTTAATTAGGGGGCAAAATGGATATAGCTATTTGGACTGAAAAATATAGGCCTAAAGCGTTCAAGGAAGTTAAAGGCCAGGATGAAATTGTTAAAAGAGTTAGTTCTTTTGTCAAGCAAAAAAACATGCCTCATTTAATGTTTGCAGGCCCAGCAGGAGTTGGCAAAACCACTCTGGCATTGGTTATTGCAAGAGAATTATTTGGTGAATCCTGGCGTCAAAATATCTTAGAAACAAACGCCTCAGATGAAAGAGGTATTGATATCATCAGACACAAAGTAAAAGATTTTGCAAGAACAAAATCAATTGGAGATGCTCCTTTTAAAATTATTTATTTGGATGAGTGCTTAGGTCATGATTCCAATATAGTTGTAAAATCAAAATATGGTATTGAGAAGGTAAATATAGGCGACTTCGTTCTTCATTATGACTTCAATAACTATAAAGTCCTTTCAGTAGATGATAATGGTGATGCTATTTTTCAAAATATATCAAATGTTATGAAAATACCACACCAACATCATCAAGGATTTTATAGGATTATGATTCATAATAAAGAGATTTTAGCTACTGGGAATCATGAATTTCTCACGATAGATGGTTGGAAAAGAGTTGACCAACTTAAAATAAAGGATTTAGTATTATGCATTCAACCAAAATCACATTTAAAAACATTAGATTCTATTAATCCCTTAATTGTTAATTATAATTTAATTGGCCTATGTCAAGAAATCAAGAAGAAGGAAAGATACATTGCAAAATCTCCAGAAAAGGAGATTATTGAATTATTAGCCGAATCACCAAAAGGGCTTGCTAGAGAAGAAATTACAAAAAAAAGCAATGTTAGTTCTTCTAAAATTACATCAATTTTGAGTGATAAAGATAATGATTATTATTTACCCTTAGTGAAGAGAGGTATTGTAAAAAGAGAAAATGAAAAATACAAACTCGTGAAAAATAAATCAAGCTCTTTAGAGAGACTTTATAACATAAAAAGAGCGCAAAATAGCTCTAATCAAAAGTATATTCTAACTCAACTTAGAGATAAGGAATTGTTTCCATTAAAATTAGAAAAAGCTAGAATTTGTGCGAGATTACTTGGACATCTATTTAGTGATGGGTGCCTTTCACTAAAGACAAAACAACTTTTTTTCTCTGGAAAAGAAGAAGATATGAAAGAAATAAAAAGAGATATTAACAAATTAGGTTATTATGCTTTGGGCAATATTAGGCATTCAAAATGGAGAAAAGGTGAATGTTGGTCATTTGGTGCTTATAAAATAGAATTATTAAGTTTATTTTATTCTCTCGGAGCGCCAGTTGGCAAAAAAACAGATAACATTTTTAAAATACCTTCCTGGATAATGAGTGGAGCAAGCCCTCTAAAAACAGAGTTTCTTGCAACATTTTTAGGCGGAGACGGATATGAACCTAAGTTTCAGGGAAGGACTGTCAAACCTATTGCAGTTGGTATATCTAAAAGAGAAGATTTAAAAAATAATTTAATTGAATATTTAAAACAATTTCAGCAATTATTCAATGATCTTGGAATCCAGACAAAATACAGAATATGTCCTGGTTACAAATCTATAAGAAAGGATAAAACAAAAACAGTTGAAGGAAGGAGTGGGATAACTAATTCTATGGAAAATATATATAAATTCCTAACTAAAGTGGGTTATAAATATTGCGCTTATAAAGATAAAACCTCTAAGGATGTAATAAGATATTTAGAATGGAAAAAAACTTTAGGTAAATATGTATATAAATTTAGACCCCTCCCACACTTTAAAGAATGGAAAGAAAAGCTAAAAGTTGGTGATTCTACATACCATTATCTAACTTCTATTGAAAAAATAAAAGATCCGGAATTTGTTTATTGTTTGTCAACAGAAAATAGGAGATTTATTGCCAACAACATTGTTGTTCATAATTGCGATGCATTGACAAAAGAAGCACAGCAGGCATTAAGAAGAACAATGGAAAACTATACACAAACAACAAGATTTATTTTATCCTGCAATTACTCTAGCAAAATTATTGACCCAATTCAATCAAGATGTGCTGTATTTAGATTCAAACCATTACCAAAAGATGAGATCTTCAAAATTATTGATATAATTGCTAAATCAGAAAATCTTAAAATTGATGAAAAAGCAAAACAAGCATTATACATTGTAAGTGAAGGAGACTGTAGAAGAGTTGAAAATATACTTCAAAGCAGTGCAGCAATAGCAAAAAACATAACAGAAGATATTGTATTCTCATTAGCTTCTGTTGCAAGGCCAAAAGAAGTAAAAGAATTTCTTGAACTTGCCCTAAACAACAAATTCATTGATGCAAGAAATAAATTATTAGATGTTATGTTAAATTATGGCTTGTCAGGCTTAGATATAATAAAACAAATTCAAAAAGAAATCTGGGATTTAGATATTGAAAATAGAAGCAAAGTAAACTTAATAGAAAAATGCGGTGAAATAGAATTTAGAATGACAGAAGGTTCTGATGAATTTGTACAATTAGAAGCACTATTAAGCCAGGTAGTTCTAGCAGGTTCTCAAAAATAAGAAAGATAAAAATAAAATAAAAAAATTAAATATTCTTTTTTATTCTAATCCTTTGCTCAATAACATCTCTGTAATCATAAACTATTGTTAATCCCATTTCTTTTGTATATAGAGCACCTTTTGGAAGTGGATTCAATAATCTGCATCTAATTGTAGCTCTGCCGTCAACTAATCTTGCTTCATTCTCTCTTCCTGCAGCAGTGCACTGCCAATTAGCTCTTTCTGTTACAGGCTCTAATATATATCTTATTTCACCGTATCTAGGATTAAACTCAGCATCAGGCAAAGTAACATCTCCTCCTCCAACATTCTCAACCTCAAATACTAAAGCTATCTTTCCTGTTCCAGCTGTATCTTCTAATACTGATGTAACCTGTATTGGAGCTCCAGAAGAAAACACCTCTTTTCTTTCTTTTACACTACAAAGCCTTTCATCTCTAAGATCTTCTTTAAAACAAACCTCAGGAACAGTTGCTCTTGTTTTATACTTATATGTATAGACAACAAAAGGGTTTATTGAATAGTGTGTTCCAGAAATCTCTTGTAAATACCTTGCTCCTCCTATTGGAGTAAAATCAATAATCTCTTCTCCTCCTTGCGGATTAAACTCACTAATCTCATCTATCTTATTATTATTTGTCAACACTCCAGAAACAATCCCTGAAAAATCATTAATCAAAATTCCTTTCAGCTCAACTTTTAGGTTTCCGACATTTACTGGTTCTTCTCCTTTATTTCTAAAAAGTATCTGTATTGGTATAAGTTCATCTTCATAAAAAGAATATTCTCCTTCCTCAATAATTCCAATCTCTTCAAATTCTGCATCCAGTCCCTGTGTTCCGCATATAAAGGGCCTTGGAATTCCTGTATCAATCTCTTCTTCACAGCCAGTTATTAAAATTAATAAACTCAAAGCAGCTAACATAACCAAAAATCTTTTATTCATTCTTATTCTACCTCCTTAACTTGGTGTTTTAATTATCTCAACCTTTTTTGAAATTGAATCTAAATAACTATATTTTAAATCTATTATAAGAGGAGTTGTAAAAGCAGTGTTTCTCTCTATTACTAAAAATGTACAAACAATCTTCCCCCTATTATCAATTAATCTTACAAATCCATCTTCTGGTACGCATTTTATCATACTTCCTCCTGACATATCTAGCCTTTCAATATCAACTATATCAATATTTGTATATTCTAATTGATTTGGACAGCTTCCTACTGTATCTCCTCTTAAACTAGTTCCATGCTTTATAACAGTTCCTCCCCCTACATTTGCAACATGAATCTTAAACATTACTTTATCCTTCATCATATCAACCTCTACTCTTTCAACAGCAACTGGTCCTCCTTGTCCTCCTCCCATTGGAACATCTTGAACAACACATGCTTCAACAGGAGAAGTTATATCATAAAGCCTTGGATTTATGCAAACTATTGGCCTTGCCTTTGTCCTGTATTCATAACAAGCATGAACTACAAATGTTTGAGGAAAAGAATCTATTGCTTCTGGCAGATATATACTATAAGGGGGGCTTGTAAATTGTTTTGTATCATAACCGCCATCAGGATTATATATGCTTCTTCCTTCTAAATCACCACATTCCTGATAAAATTTTGGAAGCTGTGGAAAAATACTTTGATCAAAACCACTTAAAAACAAAAAACATCTACTACCTCTTAAATCCGAAGCACCTTTATTTTCTAATTCAAGAAATATATCAAGAGCATCTATATCAAATATCTTATTTGGAGGCAAATTCCTTGCAAACCTCATTAAAAGACCTCTTGTACCTCTGTGTACATCTTCTTCCACATCCTCTGGCCTTACTCTTTGTCTTCTTATTCTCTCACAACCCATTAAAAATAAAGAAACAATTATTAAAATTAAAAAAAATCCTACAACCCTCCTTTTTTTCATATTATCTTCTTTTATATATCTATTTATTTAAGTTTTTTGGTAATATTAACTAATAACCTCAATCTTTTCATCAAGCTTTGTTTTATATCTATAAGCTAGTTTTGTTATAAGCACACTTTCATAAGGTCCTTCTGGCTTGTCTAAATCTATCTCACATTTTATCCTTGCTTTTTTCTTTTCTAAATTAAGAGTAGATTGATCACATTGTATAATTTGATTGCTTAACTTAACTTCTTCTACTGTTATATTTCCTAATACTTCTCCTTTTCCTTTATTCTCAATATCAATTATAAATTTCAAATTTAATCTTCCACTTTTATAACCAGGGATTTCATTCACAGCAGTTACAGCAACAGGGGCTCCTTGCCCGCCGCTTAAACTAATCTCTTTTATTTCACAAATCTTTTCTTTTGTTTTAATTAATGGATTTAATTCAGGGCTAATACAAACAACAGCACTTGCTTCTGTTTTATAATCATATTCTGCTGAAAATGTAAAAGACAAGGCCTCTTTTCCAGGAGGAGAAAATAAATTTGTTTCTTTAAATTCTACTACAAAATAATCCCCTTCTGGATATCCAGGGCTTCTTCCATGTAAAATTCCAATCCTTTCCTCACTTTCACTTGGCACAACATATCTTGGATTAAAACCATGTAGTTTTATAACAGCTTCTTCAATATCATATGCTCCTTTATTTCTCAGCTCAACACCAATCAAAAACTCGCTCTCTTTCCATATCTTTTCAGGGGGATTTCCTTTTAAAAGACTTAAAACAAGGCCTTCTGTTCCTTTATGATATTCTACTTTCCTTGGCTCAGCTTTTCCAGTATCTCTTCTTATCAAATCACAGCCTGAACAAATTATCAAAAGAACAATCATTCCAATTAATATTTCTTTTCTCATTTTACACTAATGAAGGAATCTTTGCTACTGAAAACCTTTCCTCTTTTTTAATTGTATATGAATAAGTCATTTTAGAGCTAAATCCTCTTTTAACATAATCCTCTGTTTCAGCAAGATACGAAGCAATATCAAGATTACAGCCAAGCAAAAACCTTTTTCCTCCTTTTGTTAATTGAAGATTTTGAAGTTTTATTTGGGCTTCTGGTTTTAATACTAAACTATCTCCTACTCGTGTAAATGCTCTGGAACAACCTTCTGTAGGTGTTACACCATCTATTAATTCAACCTCTATATTATCTACAGACAAAATTTTACCAGCAGCAAGATTTTCAATATTTCCTATAATAACCTGCGTTGGATAATCATTAATAAAAGGATTTGATGGTGGTGTTCCAATTCCAAAAGAAAATGCAGCAAACTCCTCTGCACTTTTACTAGGTTCTTTTATTGAAAGACTATGTAATGAAAGAAGTTTAGTTTTTTCAGCTTCATCTAATTCCTTTCCTACAAATAATCTTGTTAAAGTTGATTCTGTTTCAATTCCTTCTATCTCTGCTTCATATACAACTGTATAAAATCTTCCTTCAATAAATTCTTCTCCTGAAGGCTTTTCACACAGAATTGTATATTTTTTTGTGCCTGTTACTTTGTCTATTCTTTCTGGCTGAGTAATTCCCTGAATCTCAGATCCTGTTGTCTTAAACTTACAACTAAGCTTCACAGAAACTGGCTTTTTAGTACTTTCTATATTTAATTGCATTGGAATAGAAGGAACAAAATCCTTTTGAATCTGTTTAGGAAATTCCTCTGGTTTCTTAAACTCAACCTTAGTAAATTCTTTTATTGTTTTGTCTGTTGCTCCGCCAATATCCAATCCTTGTTTTTCACTTAAACATTGGTTGTATTCTTTAGTTCCAAATTTATCAGAACACAATCTAGCAATCTGTCTTCCTCTTAAGCATTCCTCATGTTCTCCAGGGCGTGCTATAAAACTACTGCAAACTATAGGATCCCATAATATTCCAACCCCCTCTCTAAATCTTGTAATAGATGTTCTCCAAAAACTCCATGCCTCTTCTTTTTGTTTTACATCTAACTCAGCAGCTAATATTTCATACTGAACGCTGTTCTTAACAAAACCTGAAAAATATAATATTACAATTATCAATAACATAGCCGTTGCAAGTTTACTATTTCCAAGAACACCTATGTAGTATAAAAGATATAAAGAAAATACTGGTATAACCATATAGCTAAGTGCCACATTTGAAACGCCAGTTATTTCAAATAATCTTCCTAATGCATTTATTCCAACAAAATCAATTAATATAAGAGCAGACAATGTCCAGTATGCACTTTTTTTATCCATTACAGGCCTGATTAAGATCAACCACATACACAAAACAAATATAGCATGATAAAGAGCTCCATGATTATATTGAGCTAAAATAAAAACAACTGCTAAAACAACATCTAAAAAAATAGCAGCTTTTTTTTCTTCATTATCTTTAGGTTTAAATAAAATAAATTGAAAAGCTAAAATAACACCTAAAACCATTAAAATACCTGTCTTAAAAAGCCAATCAATATTATTCATATCAAAGAAAAATCCAATATCAATTCCATTGTAATTAAATCTCCAGTCAATAAAAATATATAACAAACCAGACAAAAAAAGGAAAAGCCAGCCTAACCCTACCTTTGGAGTTCCGCTAGGTCCTGAAGAAGATTCTTCTCCTTTTGATGTAAGCCTACCAGCTACAAAACCACCTACACCACTACCTATACTTTTTAATCCTGAACCTACTCTAGATAATCTTGAAGGACCAGTAGCTACAGGAGCAACTTGTTTTGGTTGTGTTTGAGCAGCTTGCTTTGCTTTAATCTCTGCTTCTTTTGCAGCTAGTTTTGAAAGAGGCCTTGATGGCCCTCCTCCTGCTAATTCTCTTGCTCTTCTTAATGCTTGTTCTCTTAATAATCTCTCTTTTGTTGCTGCTTGTTTTTCTCTTCTAGCTTGTTCTGCTTTAAACATAGCTTTTCTTCTTTGTTTTTCTGCTCCTTTAGCCATTTTTAATAAATTAAATTAGAATTCTCTTTATTCACCTCTTCTTTTTTCAATAAGTTTACTCTTCTAAACTTACTTCTAACTCAACAATATCTAAAGCCTCTTCTGGTTCTATCTTTAAAGCATTATTTCCTTTTACTACAAAATTATTAATATTCTTTTCAAATTCAATATCTGTCTGGTCTAATCTGATATCATTGCCATTAACTATTATCTTTGCTATCTTATCACTAGTATCATCTATAAATCTTAGATATAATAAAACATCTTTAAATCCATCCTTAACATCATCATACTCTTCTTCAGTTAATTGGAAATAATAGATTTTTGCTTCAACCTTTTCAAGCTCTGATGTTAATTTTATTTGGTCAACCAAATAGCTTCCTTTTTCAGTTTCAAATATTAATTGATTCTCACCAGGCACTAATTTATCTGGAGAAAACTCAATAGCTCTATTTGGCATACCGCAGTCAGGAATAGCTGCATATAAATTATAATTATTCATCCATATCTCTAATTTGCTTACAGTAGCTAAATCACAATCAGGATAGAAATGAAGCTTAACCTTTCTAAGATTATCGCGCTCTGATTCTGATACAAAAAATGTAACCTTGCTTGCCTGAGCCCCCCTCTCAATCACATTTCCTGTTATTAAAATATCTTCTAAAGAATATCTATTTCTTCTCCAGAATGTAAATCCAGGAGATGAAACAGAAAATTCAAGTATGTTTTTACCTTGCACTAATCCCTCTTCAAGTTCAATTGGTTGTATATTGGCAGTTGTTATCTCTTTATCATATATTTTTATATTATTTAATCTAATACTCAATCTTCCTTTTGATTCTACTACAATAAAATTCAACAACACGTCTTCAGTATCAGCTATATCAAGAACATCAAATTCTACAACAGCCTTTTTATCACTAAATAAGGATCTGCTTACATACAATGAATCTAATTTTTTGAACTCAATTGCTTCTTCTTTAGTAAATATATTAATAGAGGGAAGCTCTAATTCAAATTCCTTTTGATCCAAAGGATATAATCTTTCTGGTGTTTCTGAAAGAAGAACCTCAACCTCTTCTTCTTCACTCACATTATCTTCTTCTCCTTCTAATATCTTTTCTCTTTCCGAAGGAGGCAAAAACAAGATATAAGCTACAATTAGTAATGCAATAATTGCTATTAAAGCAGCTGCAGCCATTGCACCTGCTTCTTGTTGCCCTTTTTTATTCTTACAAAATATACTTTGCATATTAGCATGAAATAAGTAAACTTTTATATATAAATGTTTCTTTAATTCACCTATGAAAATCATACATCAGAATCTAAAGAAAGGGATAATTAAAGTAAAAACTGAAAATATTGATGATTTATGGTATTTAAGCCACATCATTGATAAAAATGATCTTATTAAAGCACAAACAATAAGAAAAATAAAATTAGGAGAAGAAGCCGAAAGATCAAAAAAGGCAATAAAGAAAAAAGTAATTCTAACAATAAAAACTGAAAAAATCGAATTTAAGGATAATATCCTAAGAATTTCTGGAACAGTAATAGAAGGACCAGAAGATATTCCAAAATCCTCGCATCATAGTTTTAAAATAGAAGAAAATGACATAATAACAATAATAAAAGAAAAATGGTTAAGATTTCAATTAGATAAACTAAAAGAAGCAATAGAATCCAAAATACCAAGCATACTAATCTGCATCTTAGATAGAGAAGAAGCAATATTTGCTTTATCAAAAACAAGAGGATATAAAATTCTTAGTTCTATTAAAGGAGAAGTTACAAAAAAAGAAGAAAGAGCAACCACAAAAGGAGGATTTTATCAAGAAATAATAAAGTCCTTAAGAGAATACGCCCCTAGATACAAAATAAATAATGTCATTATAGCAAGCCCTGCTTTTTGGAAAGAAGACTTAATGAAAGAAATCAAAGACAAAGAATTAAAAGAAAAAATAGTTTTAGCATCTTGCTCTTCTGTTGACAAAGGAGCAATTAACGAAGTTCTAAAAAGACCTGAAATGAGAGAAGTTCTAAAACAAGTAAGATCAGCAAAAGAAATTGAACTTGTTGAGGAGCTTTTAAAAGAAATCTCAAAACAAGGAAATTCAGCTTATGGAATAGATGAAGTTGAATTAGCAGCAAACGCAGGAGCAGTCAAACAATTACTTATTACAGACTCTTTCATTTCAAAAATGAGAGAACAAGAAAACTATGAAAGAATTGATAATATCATGAAAATAACAGATCAAACAAAAGGAAACATTAACATAATTTCTTCTGAACACGAAGGCGGAAAAAAACTAGATGGTTTAGGTGGTATAGCAGCAATACTAAGATTTAGAATAAGTTGATTTTATTCTTAAATCATTAATCCAAAACATTTATATTCTCCATCTAGATATCACTTAAATATTAAAAAAAGGTGAGAGAGAGTGTTATTAAACTTAATAATCGGAACAGCAATAGTTTCATTATTATTTGCATTCTATAATTATACAAAAGTAATAAAAAAATCCCCTGGAAATGAACAAATGAAAGAACTTTCTGAACTAATCCACAAAGGAGCCATGGCTTTTTTAAATAAAGAATATATGATCTTAACCATATTTGTGATTATTATTACAGCTGCTTTATACTTCTTTATAGGACAGAATATTTCAATGGCCTTTGTAATTGGAGCAATCTTTTCTGCTTTAGCAGGAAATATTGGAATGAGAATTGCAACAAAAGCAAATAGTAGAACAGCAGAAGGTAGTAAAAAATCATTAAATATTGGTTTAAAAATTGCCTTTTCTTCAGGAACTGTAATGGGGCTTACAGTTGTTGGTTTAGGTTTACTTGGAGTAACTCTACTTTATTTAATTTTTAATGACCCAAATATAATTTATGGTTTTGGTTTTGGAGCCTCATCAATTGCCTTATTTGCAAGAGTTGGTGGAGGCATTTATACAAAAGCAGCTGATGTAGGTGCAGATTTAGTTGGAAAAGTAGAAGCAAATATACCAGAAGATGATCCTAGGAATCCAGCTGTAATAGCCGATAATGTAGGAGATAATGTAGGAGATATAGCTGGAATGGGAGCAGATCTATTTGAAAGCTATGTTGATTCAATAATAGCAGCAATGGTCATTGGAACAACAATTCTAATAACAACAAGAATAGCTAATGGTTATGTAATTTTACCATTAATATTAGCAGCTTTAGGAATCATTTCATCAATAATAGGAACCTATTTTGTAAAAACAACAAAGGAAAAAACACAACATGCCTTAGACAAAGGAATCTGGGCAGCAGCAATAATAATGGCAATCCTCTCCTTTATAGTTATAAGATATATTATCCCAAATTCTTACAATTCCTTTTATGCATTACTTTCTGGATTAATAGCTGGCATAATAATAGGTTTATCAACAGAATATTATACTACTAATACTAAGAAACCAACTCAGGCTGT
>JAHWIT010000078.1 GCA_019322455.1 Candidatus Woesearchaeota archaeon | reverse complement strand
AGAATTGAACGCTGAAATTCATATAGTGCATTACTCCAATCCTCATTTAGAAAAGCTTCAAGCCCTGCATGTATATGTCTCTGATTTTCCTTTATCCTTTTCAAATCATCAACAGTTCCTAATTCTTCATATTCCTTAACTCTTGCTTTTGATTGAGCTAATATACTAGTTAAATTTATCTTCGTTCCTCCTAACATCTTTTTTATTACATCAATATCACCAAGACCTTCATATTTTTTTAATTTAGCTTCTAATTCATTATATGCTTTTTCTAAACGTATTGTTTCTTCTTTGGCATTTACAAACTCTAAATCCTTTTTAATATTAGAATCTTCTGCAGCTTTTTTTATTCTTTTTATCTCAGCCTCTTTTTCATTTATCTTTGTTTGGTATTTTCCAGTTTCTTGTGTTAATTTCTTATTTTCAGCCTTTTGTTCAGATAATTGTCTTGAAATATCTTTCACTTCACTTTGATATTGTTTATTTTCTTTCCCTAATTTTGTATTCTGCATTACAAGCTCTTCAACCCTTTTCTGCAGAGAATCATCTTTAACAGTTTCAACAGCTGCAGTTTCTTCTGGTTTTTCTTCGTAGCTCCTTATTCCATATCCAATTCCTAAAGCAGCAACAGCAGCTAATATAATATATCTTAATTTTGGGAATTTTCCAGATTTTTCTTTTTTCCACTTTCTCTTAAATTTATTTCTTTCATTTTCTAATATTTTTGCTCTGATTTCCAATGTATTATAAAGATAATGGCTTTTTACTTTTGTTTCAAGTTCTACCCTTTCTGCTTCCATTCTTTTTCTCCTTCTTATCTCTTCAGCCAATGGATTAGTTCTTTTTGGAATAGGTGCAGGAACCGAATTAGGCAATGGATCAGGATCTGGTGTTTTTAACCGATTTTCTGCTGAAGGCTGACTTTCTGATTTAGGTTTTGGAACTGGTTTTAAAGGATCAAATTCAGCAACATAGTCTGCTGCTGTTCTTGTTTTTGAAGAATCAGGACTTAACCAACCTTTTGCTGAAGGCCGGCTTTCTAATTTAGGCTCTGGAGCAGAAGAAGGATCAACATTTAACCAATTCATTTCTTCTTCAACAGGTGTTTCTTTAACAGGCTCCTCCTCTTTTGATTCTTCAACAATCTCTTCTTCTGGAGATTCTTCTAAAAGTCTTTCTAGTCTTTCCTTTGATTTTCTCAATCCTTCTTCCCATTTCCTCAATGAATTTTTATCTGGCATTTTATTTCTTCTCCTCAATATTTTTTAATAATGCTCTAATTTCAGGTTTTATAGAATCTCTTTGATGAGGAGTCATTCCTAATATAGTTCCATGAGCAGCTCTCAAATATCTTTCAGCATTATCAAAATCTTTTTTCTCATAGTAAAGTTTTCCTAATCTATACAATGATTCAAAACTATCATGGTTTATTACAGTTAAAAATCTATAACAATTTATTGCAAGATCTTTTTCTGTTTCTTCCTTTTCTTTTCCTATTTCAATAATTTTTTCATGATCTATTTCTATTAATTTTCTTTTTGTTTGATAAAACCAATTACTGACTCTTTTTTCATCTTTTACTAAATTATAGAAATCAGTAGTTCTTGTCCCTTTTTTTAAAATCGAAATAGATGTATCTATTTTCTTCAATGATTTTTCTAATAAAGAAGCAGCTCTTACATAAAGTTCTACTTGTTCATTTCCATTCTTCTTTTCACCAAGAGTTAAGAAGGTTCTTCCAAGCCAATAAGAATAACCTTCAGTTCCAAATTTATATCCATCAGGTATATCCTCTGCATCTTTAGTTAGTTCTTCTAAACAATCAGGCATAAGCCTTCTGTCAAATTCTGAAAAATCTGATAATTTCTTTTGTATTAATCTATAATCTTTTGTATCTAATCCTTCCTGAACAATTACTGATAATGCTCTTTTAGCTAATTTATAATCAACTGCATAACCTCCTCTATCTTTAATTAATTTTTTAATATGAGGAACAACCATATCAATTGTCTTTATTTTATGATTTTTTGGTTTTATTTTTATTGCGTATTTTTTACTTAATTCAACAAATTCAGATAGCTCTTTATTTATTGAGTCATAATTACTTCTTGATGCTTTAACAAATCCTGATAATGCTCTTTCAGCTAATTCATAATCTTGAGATTTTCTTCTTAAATGAAGAAGATCTCTAACATAAGGCATAGTTATCTTATGCATATTAACTTCCTTGCTATAGCTTAAACCTTCACTAAATCTAACAAAATCTGATAGTATTAAATGGATTAACTCTAAGTCTCCTAAAACTGGCAGTTTTCCTTGTTCAAAAAAATCTGATAAAATAGTACTAGCCAATTTATAATCATCATTACTTCCTCTTCTTTTAATTAATTCTTTTATATGAGACAAGGCTATTTGACAAGTTTTAACTCTTTTGCTTCCTTTAAAAAATAGGTTATGCTCAAAATTCATACCAAACTTAATAAAATCTGATAATGCTCTATTAATAGAATCATAATCCTCTCCAGATGCTCGAACAATTCTTGACAAATTATTTTCAAGCAATTTGAAATCATCATCATTTCCTCTTAAACCAATTAGTTCTTTTGCATGAGGCCATACACTCTGATATACTTCTAATTTTTTACTATTTTCTTTTAATGAAGCAGCAACTTTTATTATTTTATTTAAGTTTGATGAAAGATTATCATAATAAGATTTATCATTCTTCATTAATCTTCTTATAGGATCCACTGCTCTTTGATATGCTTGAATTCTTTCATTAGGATCCGCTAATGAATCGCCTAAACTTACTAATGTCAATCTAAGATGGGAATAAGCACTACCTAACCATTTAGCTTTTTTATCACCTAATTGAGAAATTGCTTTTTCTAAATTATATATTGCTTCTTTACAAGTTTCTATCTTTTTTTTACCTTCTCTTACTGTTTCTAATCTTGACAAAATAGCTCCAAAATAATAATGATCATTCGCATTTCCTCTTAATTCCTTTGTTTTTTCTAAAAGTTGTTTTGCAGTTTCCCAATTTTTAATTTTTTCTTCTTTGTCTTCTAAAATAACTCCTAAATTAAAATGAGTGCCGCCAAGCCAGTTATAATCAATATGTTCCCCTCTTAAAGCAACAGATTGTTCAAAAAATGGTTTTGCTTTTTTAAAATACTCTAAACTTTCTTTTTTCTCAGCCTTACCTGCTAATTTATGTAAAAATCTTCCATGCAAATGATTAAGCTCTGCAAGTTTTGTTTTATATTCTTCTGTTTCTTTTGATTTTGCCCCAGCTAATCTTGCTTGCTCTTCATATCTTATCTTAATTTCAGTTAAACTCTTTTCAAACTCTTCTTTTAATGGTCTTTTTCTTAATTTATTTAGTTCATCTTCTATAGCATCTGAATTTGTTGAAAGAGCTAATAATCTTTTTTTCTCAGATTCAATTGCTGATTCCAAACTTTGTTTTGCTTTTTTTAATCCTTTATTTTCTTCTTTTAATGCTACATTCTCTTCTTTCAATGTTTCTTTTTCATTAAAAACAATTTCATATTCAGATTTAGGAACTGTTTCACTATCCTTATTCCTCATAGCCCGATTAGTTGCAAATGTTGCACCAATCATTGTAATAATTGCTCCAACAGTTGCTCCAACATAAATACCATACTTCATCATAAAATTATCAATTCTGCTTTCTTTTTCTTCCCTCTTCAAATATCTAGGAAGCAGATTAATCTGCATATTAGGTCCTTTTTTACTTCTTACCTCTTCTCCAAAAATAGTTCCATATGTACTAAGTTCTTCTGCAGGAGTACTTTCTGCTTCTTCAACAACATCTTCTTCTGGAGATTCTTCT
>JAHWIT010000077.1 GCA_019322455.1 Candidatus Woesearchaeota archaeon | reverse complement strand
TTTACCCTTTCTTTTGCCTGCTCCTTTTCTTCTGCCTTTTCTTTTTTGTACAGCAATCTTTCTTGCTCTGACTCTTGAAGCAGCATTACTTTGTTTTCTTTTAATAACTCCTTCTGATACTAAAGATCTAATATCTGCTTTAGTTATAGCTTCTTTAATATCCTCTAATCTACTTGTATCCATGCATATTTTCTTTTCACCACATTTTAATATCTGTGCAGCAAGTCTTTTTTGAAGATTTAATTTCATTGTGCTTCCTTCTTAATTAAGAGCTTATCTTGCTCTTTCTTTTCTTTCTCTTTTCTTTCTTCTTCTGTTAATTTTTCTGCAAGATCTTCTTTCTTCTTTGCTTTTGCTATTTTTTTCTTCTTTTCCTTTTCTTCTTTCTCTTTCTGCTTCTTTTCCTTTTCTTCTTTCCTCTTCTTCAATCTTTCATTTATTTTTGTTAAAAATTTATCAATGTCTTTGATATTTAGTATCCTAATTCCTTTTTCTTTTGTATAATTAATTAATTCAATCCGTTTCTTAATACCAACGGCCTTTGCAATAACTGCTCCTTCTTTTTTATCATCTAATTGTTCAATATCCTTCTTTGAATAAATTATAACTGGCAAAAGTCCAGATTCATGTAACCCCCTTATAATAGCAGGAGCCCTATAACCTTTTGAAGGAGATTTTCTATATCCTTTTTTATGAAGCCTCATCTTACTATGCAATCCTTTTGGTCTTCTCCATTTTTTACTTATTTCTGCTTTTTTATGAGCGTCCTGTCTAATAAAATTAGGCTTCTTTGCCTTAATTTTCTTCCTAAGTTTTAACAAATCTTGTTTTTCCATTTTTACTTAATCTCCTTTCCAGCCTTTGAAATTATCCAAACACCGTCTTGAAAAATACGCTTGTCTCTTCCTTTAATCTTACAAAGTTTTTCTATTGATGCAGCAGTTTGTCCTGCCAGCCCTTTATCAGGAGATTCAATTACAACCTCTGTTCCATCAACCTTCACATCTACATTTTCTTTTAATTCAAGAGTTCTTGGAGTAGATTCTCCTAAAAAATTTTTAACAACAAACTGTTTATTTTCCACACCAACATTCATGGGAAAATGAGATGAGCATATCTTAAGTTTATATGTAAAACCTTCTGATGCTCCTTTAATCATATTTTTAATATGGGCCTTAAATGTTCCAGCCATCTTTTTTTCTCGTTTTGTAGCATTTTTGGATTCAATCAGAACATCTTTGTCTTTAACAGAGATATTGATTTTTTGTGAAATAAGCTTTCTTGTAACCTCTCCCTTAGGACCTTTAACACTCACAACTCCTTTATCTACTTTAACCTCAACATTTTCAGGAATTGCAATTTTATTCACAATATTGATTCTCATTTTAATAACAATAAGCCACCAATATTCCCCCGAGCTTCTTTTCTTTTGCTTCTATATGGGTCATTATACCTCTGTTAGTTGAAACAAGAATAATTCCAAAGTCTTTAGCTGGCAAATACCTATTTTCAAAACGTTCAAATTTATCCCATTTAATAGGATACCTTGGCTTAATAGCTCCGCATTTATTTATTTGGCCTAGCAGATTTAACTTGATAAAATTGCCTTTTCCGTCATTTATTTCATCAAATCCTCCAAGATATTTCTTTTCTTGCATTATTTTAAGAACCTTTTTTATAGTATTTGAAACAGGTTTAATTATACATTCACTTTTACTAACCTGTTCAGCATTCAATATCTTTGATAACGCATTTGACAATGGATCATTTAGCATTTTTAACCTCAGCTATATTTTTTGAATCCTATTTTTGTTGATATCTCCCTAAAACACTGTCTGCAAAGATCCAAACCATATTTCTTAATATGGCCCCTTGTTCTTCCGCACCTAATACACTTTTTCAAACTTATACCACAGCTTCTTTCTTTTGGTGCATTATGCTTTAGGAATTTTTTTAGTATAACTGGCTTCGCTTTCAGCTGCTTGAAAACCTTTCTATAGTCACTTGTTGTCATTCTGCTTCACCTACTTTAATATTAAATTTAGATTCCATAAATTTTATTGCCTCCTCTTTTGTAATAGAATGCCTTTGTGTTATCTTCCTTTTCCTAAGTCTTCTTCTTTTAATCCTAAATCCAGGCCTTTCTAATGTAACACATACCTCTAATCCCATTATTCCAATTGAAGGATCATATTTTACTTCAGGAATATCTATATATTCTGGAATGCCAAAAGCAACATTTCCGTTCATATCAAATTGTTCGGGCTTCAAAATATTATCTACTGCCTTCAATAATTTTAAAAGCACATCAGTAGCAGTATTTTTTCTTAAAGTAAGCTTGCATCCTATTGGTAATCCTGGTCTTAAACCCCATCCAGGAATCCTCTTTTTAGCAAATGTTTTAATAGGTTCTATGCCTGTAATGTTCTTTAGCAATTTTATGCCTTTTTCTAGCTTAGTCTGCTCTTTTCCAGCTCCAATGTTTAATGTTATTTTCTCTATCTTAATCTCTCTCATTGGATTCATTTTTTAACCTCTGACAATGAAATTATAGGATTTTTCCCACCTACAACAAAAGCAAAACTAATATCTGTTTCAAACATCTTTTTGTCTCTTTTGTAAATAAGCTTGCCTTTCTTTATTTCTTCAAAAATCCCAATTTCTCCAACATGTTTTCCTCTTGTTAGATACACCGAATTTCCCTTTTCTAGTTTTAATGATTCTTTGATCTTTTGAGAAGGAACCTCAATAACTACTGTGTCTCTTGTCTTGAATTCATCTTTTTCCACAAGAATATTCCTGCCGTCTCCAAGATTAAGTTGTATCTTCTTCTTTACAGGAGCCTTATTTTTTATTCTGCATAGCTTAATCTTAGCTTCATTCTCTGGAATAGGCAGTAATTTTATTTTGCCTTTTGTAGTCAATAAAACTCTAAAATACTTGCCAACCTTAGGAATAGATAATACATCCATAATGCCAATTGCAAACTTTGGATCCTTTCTTCTTACACCATCAACAAAGATTTCTTGATTATTTAACATCCTCTTGACTTCCTTGTTTGTTCTTGCATAGTTTAATATATGCTTTAATGCAAAATTAAGAGAAACGCTTCTATCCATTGCATGCGCTCCAGGCAATGGTCTTTTAATCCATTTGATTCCTTTTCGTTTTAATTGCCATGTCTTTGGTGCAGCAAGTCTTGACAAATGTTTTTCTACAATACTTCCCATTTTTTCATATCCTCTCTAATGATTTTACTCTTTTTTTATCTTCAAGATTTAACTCATTTATTACAAGATTTGAAGGATGAATTGGATACAGTGCCTTTGTTCCGTCTTTTTTTGCTACATCTATTCCAGTTATATATACCTTAGATTTCTTAATATCCACTCTGTCAATCTTGCCGGTTTTTCCTTTAAACTTTCCTCTTAAAACCTTTATACTGTCTCCCTTTCTTATAGTAATGCTTCTTTTTTTGTACTTGCCTCTCAATTCCTTTGATAAGTGGCATCCCATAAATTTGATTTTGATATTTAGAGGAGCATTATATCTATACTTACGCTGCTTTCTTGGTTGTTTGCTCTTATTCCAGCTTCTTGAAAATTTTTTCTTCATTTTAATCTCTTAAACTATAATTGATGCCAATTTTGCAACACCAGGCCATCTGTCGCATGCCTCTTTTGCAATTGCTCCTTTGAATATTGTTCCTTTTGGATCTCCTTTTTCATCTTTTAACACAACAGCTGCATTATCCTCAAATTTGATTCTTGTTCCATCAGGCCTTCTATACTCTTTTCTTTGCCTGACAATCACTGCAAACACAACCTGTTTTCTTATGTCCGGCCTTCCGCTGGTTACAGAAGCCATTACTAAATCTCCAACCCCTGCAGCTGGAATCCTTCCCTTTACTGTCTTATGTCCTTTTACTGAAAATATCTTGATAATCTTAGCTCCTGAATTATCGCAGGTAGCAAGTTTAGTACCAGATGGAAGTCCCTTAGTTATTCTTGCACTTATAGCTTGCATTTTACTCTGTTTTCTCCTCCTTTACAGCTTCCTCTTCCTTCACTTCCTCCTTTTTCTCTTCTCTTGTTTTTGCTTCAATTACTTTTGTTTTCTCTTCTTCTTTTTCTTCTAATTTTTCCTTAAATCCTCTCTCTTTCCTTATCTTTTCAACAATCACAAAATTTTTTGTTTTAGATAATGGTCTTGTCTGCATAATCTTGACAACCTCTCCTACTTGAGCATTTATGCAAAGAGGATTATGAACATGAATCTTGCTTTTTCTTGTTTCACTTCTTTCATATTTTGGGACAAACAGCTTGTAGCTCCATTCAACAGTAGCTGTTTTTGCCATATTTGTACTGGTAACTATTCCACTAAAAGTCCTTCCTCTAGGTTTTAAATTGCCGTGAAAAGGACACTTTATATCATCACATTTTTGTGATGGATTTTTTACATCAATTCCGATGTTTTTTATTTCCTTCATTTTATTTTCACTCTTTCCTTTGGCCTTCCTAGCAACAGTTTTCCTTCAATCCTAACAACCCTTTTATCAAATTGAACATCAATTATTATGTTATTTTTGAATAATCTTTTTTTCTCACCATTCCTTCCAATCACAATTGTATTTTTTGTTTCATCAATGATCTTTCCTTCAATCCCGATATTTGCCTTGTTTTTTGAATCAATAACCTTGATCTTCAATCCAATCAATTCATATTTTATAATATCCTTTACATTGATTCTCATATTCTTTTTCTCAATCTTTGTTATGTTTATCTTACTTCAATGCTTTCTGGAGCAAATCCCAATTGAACTAAAGTTTCCTTCATTTTTTGTTTGTGGTTTCCTTGAAGTTCTATCTTTCCATCCTTTACTGTGCCGCCGCACGCAAACTTGGATTTCAGCTTCTTTGCAAGATCTTTCAAGTTTATCTCTTTTTCATCAAGGCCTTTTATTATTGTATTTAATTTGCCAAATTTTTTCTTCTCTATACCCACAATAATCTTTTGCTGTTCTTTTGCTATTGTTTCACAAACACATAGTTCTTTTGGTAGCCCGCAGTGCGGACATATTTCAGCCATTTATTTCCTCCTTTTGTTGTTTTTTCTCAGAAACTGTTTCAGATTTCTGAGATCGTTTTTCTTTTTTTACCGCTTCCTTTTCTTTTAGGAATGTTAATATCTTGGCAATTGTTTTTTTTGTTTGTTTAACTTGCCCAGGGCTCTTTGGAATAGTGCCTGTAGCAATTTGAGCGCGATGTTTGATTAATTCTTTTCTTAACTCTTCTAATCTTTTTTTCTTTTCTTCTTCACTTAATCCTTTCAATTCTTTTACTTTCATTTTTCTTCCTTACTTTCTTCTTTATCTTCAGTTGTTTTTTCTTTCTCCTTTTTCTCTTTTATTTCTTCCTTCTCTTCAGATTCCTTTTCATTTTTTTCAGCTGGTTTTTCTTCTTCTTTCTTCTCTTCTTTCTCTGTTTTCTCCTTTACTTCTTCTTCCTTTACCTCCTCTTTCTTCTCCTCACTTTCCTTTTTTTCTTCCTCTTTTATAAGTTTTATTTCATCTGGAAGTTTTGTTTCAGGAGGCATTATCCTAACCTGTATTCCAACTATTCCTGATTTTAATTGTGCTATTTTATATGCCTTTCTTACTCCTTCAATAGCTATATCTCCACATTTTTTTAAATAACCTTGATAAAAACGCCAGCTCTTTGCTCTGCTGCTAGGAACTTTGCCTGAAATAATAATTTCAATTCCTCTAGCTCCAGCACCCATAACCTCTTGCATTACTTTATGACCAACACCTTTGAATTTTGTTATTCCAAATCTTTCAAGCGATGAAGCAATCTTTTCAGCAACAATTTGAGCATCAAGATTAATATTATCAACCTCATTAATCTCTATTTGAGGATTTTCAAGCTTAAATTTTTTCTTAAGAGCAGAGGTTAGCTTCTTAATATTCTGGCCCTCTCTGCCAACAACAAGGCCTGGCCTGGAAGCACTAACTATTATCTTTTCACCAAGAGGAGTTCTCTGCATCTTTGTTTGTGAATGCCCGACATTGCTTAGATTTGCTCCAACAAATTCTTCAATTTGATACTCTTTCTTTTTTTGTTTAACAAATTCTCTTTCAATCATTTTGTTTTTACCTTTTCTTCCTTTTTAACTTCAGGTTTTTTTATTTCTTTTTTTACAGCCTTCTCTTCAGCTTTAGGTTTTGAAACTTCTTTCTTCTTTTCTTTCTCTGCAGCTTCTTTAACAACAACCTCTACAGTTGTCCTTTTCATCTTTCTTCTTCTTTGTCTTCCATAATGCCACTGGCCCCCAGCTTTATGAGCACATATATGAGTTATTAACAAATTTGATGTATTAAGTCCTTTAAACTGAGCATTTGCTTCAACTGCTTCTAGTAATTTTAATATATGAGTGCATGCCTTTTCTGGATATTTGCCAGCAGCTATATTTCCTTTCTTATGAGCAATATTATCATTAAATCTTTTAAATGGAATAGCAGATTTTTTGTTTATAGCATCAATTAATCTTTTCTTTGCTTTAGCAAGAGACCTTCGTCTAATTAAAGCACAAATCTCAATACTCTGTTTTGTTGAAATAGGCAATGCTACACCTACAGCTTTAGCAATATCCTCTTCTTCTGCAGGTTTTATTGTGTAATTATGTCTTGGCATTTTTATTTGACTGATAGGCTTGCACTTGATCTAGTAGCTCCAATTCCAGGAGCAGAGTGTGATACTTTCTTTCTATTATATGTAAATTCTCCTAGGACATGACCAATCATATCATCTACAATCCTGACAGATATGAATGATTTTCCATCATAAACATGAATGTTTTGACCAACCATTTCTGGTAAAATTATCATATTTCTGCAATGAGTTTTCAAATTCTTTCCCCCTTTTCTTAATTTATTTAATAATATCTTTTGTTTGTCAGTTAATCCTCGTTTTAAACTTCTTCTTTGTCTTGCTGGAACTAATTCAGCAAATTCATTTAGACTCATATTTTTTAATTCTTCCAATGTTTTTCCTTTATACCTAAATTCTTTTTTTACCATTTTTTATCTTCTCATACCTGTTCTTTTTGGAGCAATCTTACCAACCTTTCTTCCAGGCGGTGCATTTCTTGAAGATTGTGTAGGTCTTCCTTTTGTAGCTGAACTTGAACCTCCAAATGGATGTGAAAGAGAATTCATTGAAGTTCCAGAAACAGATGGATATAATTTATTTTTAGCCTTCATAGCATAATATCTATTTCCTGCTTTAATAAAAGGCTTCTCAGTCCTTCCGCTTCCAGCAACAGCACCAATACATGCCCTGCACTCTGATTGAAAGGTTTTTTGTTTATTGGATGGAAGCCTTACAATAACACCATCTCTAACCTTGCTTACTATTCTTGCAAAGCCTCCTGATGTTCTAACAAACTTGCCTCCATCTCCTGGCTTACTTTCAATATTATAAATTGAAGTTCCTTCTGGAATATTTTTTAAAGGAACAATATTTCCATTTTTGACAGTGGCTTTTATTCCTGCCTGTACTGCCTCTCCCACTCTAACTCCTTCTGGAGCAATCATTAAAATCTCTTCTCCATTCTCATACTTGATTTGAGCCAAAGGAGCTGTATGTCCTGGACAGTCTATTAAATCAATAATTTTTCCATTAATTGTTACATCTGAAAGCTTGTTATGCTTTGCTCCGCCTTTATATCTAAATGAAGGAGACCTATAAGTAGGGCTTCCTTTTCCTCGTTTTTGTTGAATTAAGTTTTTTCCCATTTACATCAGTCCCATCTGGGTTGCTACATCAATAGCAGGTGTATCTGCTGAAAATTTCACATATGCCCTCTTTTCTCCTTTTGATGAAACAAAAGTGTTCACTTTTATTACCTTAACCTTGAATATAGTTTCAATTGCTTTTTTTATCTCAGTTTTTTTTGCTTTTTTATTAACTACAAAAATTAATTTATTTTCTGATTCCATTAATCTAATTGATTTTTCAGTTGACAACGGACATTTAACAATATTATATGGATCCATTTTAATCACATGAATAATTTTTCCTTTTCTAATCTTTCTAATGCTGCTTGTGTAAACAGAGTCATTCTTCCAGGGATTGTTCCCGGAGCTAATAATTCTGTATTAATGGCATTTACATTAATTGCTTCTACTCCTGGAATATTTCTAACTGCTTTTCCAAATTTGCATTCCTTTGATATAACTATTAATAGTCCTTTTTTCTTTCTGTATTTTCTTCCTCTTAACTTTCCTCTTCCAGCCCTAATTGTTTTTTCACCGACTCTTTCTAATTCCTTTTCAAAGCCAAATTTCTTTAATAAATCTAAAACTTGCTTTGTCTTGTCCAGTGATTCAATATCTGATTCCAATACAAAAGGATAATTATCAGGAATAAGGTGTCCTCTTTCAATAACTAAATTCTTATTTATAGTAGCTGCAAGTGCAGATCTAATTGCTTTTCTTCTTTCTTTTTTATTGATTTTTTTCTCCCATTCTTTTTCTGCTTTTGGAGGATGTGCTCTTCTTCCACCAACTGTATTTGGTGCAAAAGCTCCTTGCCAGTTAAATTGTGTTCCGCTTCTGCTCAAAATCTTTCTAGGAGTTCTTGAAATACCATGACCATACATTCCTCTATACTTTCTTCTTCTTTTTGAAAGTATAACAGAGGCCCTTATTCCAGCTTCTGGATCAGCTCCATATCTTTGTCTTTTTATTGACTGTAAACTTAAAACAGCTCTTTTTATTAGATCAACTCTAACAGGCTCATTAAATTGATTAGGTAAATCTTGACTTCCTTTTTCATTTCCTTCTTTTGTTAAAATTTTGAGTTTCATTTGCTTATGTATGTTATTGAAGGTGCTTCTTTTGGAATCTTTTTATTAGGCCTTAAAGGATTTGTTAATATAATCAATCTTTTTACAGGACCAGCAACTGAACCTTTTACAAGAATAAATGGATTTTTTACTATTCCATATCTCTTAAATCCACTTTTATTATTGATTTCTTCTGGTTTTGTACCTACTTTAATTAACCATTTACTTAGTTCTATTCTCTGATGATATCCTGTCTGCCCAGCCTTAGCAACAGTCCATTGTTTAGCGCCAGTCCATGGACCTATATTAGCAGGAGTTCTTACGCCTTTTTCTGATTTATGTGATGTTCTTGAAATCCCAAATCTTTTCATTGGTCCTTGATATCCTTTTCCTTTTGTTATTGCATGAATATCAAAATGTTGGCCTTCTTTAAGAACATCTGTAACTTGAATCTCTTTTCCTAAATGATCCTTTGCCCAGGCTAATTTCTCTTCTATTTTTCCATTTAATTGTATTTCAAATAATTCAGGTTTTTTCTTTCCTATTGTTGTTAATTTTGGTTGAGTATAAACTAACATCCTTATATCATCATATTCTTCTGCTTTGAAATCCTCAATCTTCTTCTTAATAGATTTTGGTATGCTTATTCTTCTTTTCAGTTCTTTATTTAAATTAGAAGCCATAACAGCAGAAGCAGCTTTTAAGCCATTTGTTGTTTTTTTGTAAAAAATAATAGAAGCAGCAATCAAAGCAGGACACTCAATAATCGTCACCGGGCAAAAAATCTCTTGCCCCTTTGTTTTTGACGTTGCTTTATTGTCATTCATCATCACATGAGTCATTCCAGCTTTATAGCCAGCAAATCCCAGTAATTCAGGTTCTGCTCCAGAAGCAAAAGACCTAACTCTAGCTATTTCTCTTTTGGCCCTCTTTCTTGGCCAATACTGCATACTTCCACTTCTTGGTTTTTTTATTGTCGGCATAGCTTCAACTCTCTTGCTAAGAGATAGATTTTAAATAAGCCTTTTACTAAAGCCCTTTTTAGAAACAGTTAATTCCCAAACTGTACTGAAAAAGCTTTTTTTTCAGGCTTGTTTGTTTACTAATGTGTTTAAACATGTTATAAGGAAATTTAAACACTGTCGAGAATAACTAGGAAAAACTAGGCCTTTATAAAGGTTACTATTTAAAAGGGTTAAAACAGCTACAAAGTTAAATATAACCACAATTTTTCCTATATTATGACAAAAGAACTAGTTACACCAATTGAATTCTTACAAATGGTATCTACAGAATTAAAAAGATATTGCCCAGATCATCTAATATACTTCTGTGGATATAGATTTAGAGAAAAAGGAATTATACCAAATGAATCCAGGGCAATCCCAATAGAAGAACTAGGAGATATTGTTTTTAATGCTGGAATATTCTTTACTGTTTTCAAATATAAAGATATTTATGAGGGTGATGTATATAGAAAACTAGACGAT
>JAHWIT010000076.1 GCA_019322455.1 Candidatus Woesearchaeota archaeon | reverse complement strand
AAATAAAAAAATGAATTAAATTTTTGAGATTTTTTTGAATTTTATTTTAAGCAAAAAATTGAAATTTTGTAATTGAAAATAAAGAAAAAATGATTAAAAATAAAAAATATTAAATTAAGATTATGATTGAAAAATGAATTAGTATGTAACTGAAAACTAAGGTTTGAGGATCTATTAAATTTAATGAAATGATAGATAAGGATCTAATTCAGTAAAAATGGGATAGAATAATAAAATAACTAACTTGTTTAAGGACATTTGAATGAAAAGTGAGAACTTAGTTTGTTATAATCTTAGCAAAATAGGGTATTTAAGCCATTTAATAGCTAATTTTAAGGGAAAAGTGAGAGTACACAAGCAAAATACTATCAAAATGGCTGAAATGCTTGAATTTGACTATATGAGGCTTTATAAAGGCATTTTGATGATAAAATCAATGAAGATATAGGTATTTTTAGCTAAATTTAATAATAGATAACTATAAATAATACCAGAAAAGTGAGAGTTTGTATATGATGATAAATTCAAAATCTAAATTAGCTGTACTTTTATCTAAGCTGAAAGGCTTTGAAATAGGAAAAGTGAGAGAAAGGCTGGAACAGTACCAAACTGATGCTGAGATAGCTGCTGAAGTAGTTTGGTATGCTAGTTTTAACAAAGATATTTCTGGAAAAGTGATAGTTGACTTAGGATGCGGCACTGGAATGCTTGGGATTGCAGCTTTAGTTATGGGTGCAAAGAAGGTAATCTTTGTTGATATCGACGAGAAAGCCATTGAGATTGCTAAAGAGAATCTTGCTTTTGTTGAGCAGGAATTGGATGTTAATCTTAGCAGAAAAGCTGATTTTATCGTCGAGAATGTTGAAAAATTTAGTATTAAAGATGTTGATGTTGTACTTCAGAATCCTCCTTTTGGTGTTAAGGTAAAGCATGCTGATAGAATATTTTTAGAGAAAGCTATGGAGTTTAGTACTGTTATTTATTCATTTCATAAGATTGAAAGCAAGGGATTTATCGACGAGTTTTGTAAGGATAAAGGATATAAGATGAGTCATTTTTGGAGTTTTGATTTTCCTTTGAAGATGACTTTAGAGCACCATAAGAGAAAGATTTACAGGATAAAAGTTGGTTGTTGGAGATTAGAAAAACTTATAAATAAATGACCTATTCTTAGTTAAAATGGAAGTCAAAGTTCTTGAAGAAAAAAAGAATAGATTAACTATAGAGTTGAAAGGAGAGGGGCATGCATTCTGCAATGCTTTGAAAAAAGAACTATGGAATGATTCTCATGTTAAGGTAGCAGCTTATAAGATAGCACATCCTTTAGTTGGAATTCCAACAATGGTTGTTGAAACTGATGGAAAGGAGACTCCTAAAAAGGCATTAACTGAGGCTGCTAAACGATTAAGCAAGGAAATTGATAAATTCAAAACAGCTTTTTTAAAAGGGGTAAAATGATAAAATTAGAGCAGGCCAAGAAGCTTATAATGCTTGCTAGAAATGCTATTTCTGTTTATTTTAAAGGCAAAGAAACAACTGTAAGTGATGAAATCAAAAAAGAATTTGGAGAAGACTGCGGTGTATTTGTAAGCTTATATATTAGAGATGATTTAATTGGATGTATAGGCATTCCAAGGCCAATAATGCCTTTGTATAAGGCTGTGATTCAGGCTGCTAAAGGAGCTGCTTTTGAGGATCCTAGATTTCCTCCTTTGCGTGAGGACCAGTTTGACAGCCTTAGGGTTGAGATTTCTGTTTTAACTGAACCAGATGTTATTGAGATTGAAAAGCCTGAAGATTACTTGAAAAAGATTGAGATTGGCAAGGATGGGCTTATGATTAAGGATGAGTTTGGTTCTGGATTATTGCTGCCTCAAGTAGCTGTAGAATGGAAATGGAATGCTAAGGAATTCTTAAATCAGACATGCAGAAAAGCAGGATTAGAGCCTGACTGCTGGTGCAATACAAAGAGAAATGTGTATAAGTTCCAGGCACAGGTATTTGCTGAAGAAAATGGTAAAATAGTAGAGAAAAAGCTATATTAATACAAAAGCTGAGATAGTTGAATTCTAATAGTAGAGGGCCTGTAAAAAGCAGTAGCTTTATATATTTCCTAGTGCCTAAAAGATGTATGGGAAAGGGAAGAGAATCTAGAAAAGAAAGAAGAAAACTAGAAAGAGCATTAGTTAAACAGCAAAGAAGAGAAGCTCAAAATAGGTCTAAAGGGAGTTATTGGAAATTATGGATTGGTGGAGCTGTTTTATCTGTTGCTTTAACTGTTGGTGGAATTGTTTATTCTGTATTTGATAGAAAGGTTGAAGATAATTATTATAGTAAGAGTGTATTAGAAGAAAAGATTGAGAATAATGAAATTACTGAAAAGCCTACTACTAAGATTGGTTTTGAACAATTTAAAGCTAATTTGGATAATGAAGCTTATGTTCAAAGATATCTTGATCGGTTATTAGAAAAAGAAGCAAAGCAGACAAAAACTTGGCAAGGACTTGAAAGGATTGTTTATAAACCTCAATTTAGTGAAGAAGAAGAAAAGGTAAAGACTTATGGTGATATAGAAGAAGGAAAACAACTTCAAGCGCTTGCATATACTAAAGGTAAAAAAGGTGAGAGAAGCAAGTGCTTTATATCAAAGAGGCTTCTTAGACATGCTAGATCTGAAGATGAATTAAAGAGCATGATTGATAATGAAAGTTTTCATGCGTATGCAACTCTAATATTAAGACTTCCTTTTACTATTAAAGAAACAGGCGATGAGAGTAAAGATGTTGTGTTATTGGCACTTGAAACTATGAGCTTTGATTATCAATTCCAATTGATTGATAAGGGAAAAAGAAAGGTAAGGCATGAATTTGCTACTAAATTTGGTAAAGAATATCATAATGTTTATAATAATTTAAAAAGGATTAGTAAAGTAGATAGTATTGATGGAAGATATGCAAAAGCTATTTTAGATAATTTAAGAATAAAAATTAATGTTGATGGGGCTGTTAAAATACCTGATAGTATTGAGAAAAAGGTTAGGTATGATGCGGCTGTTTCTGAAATTAGTTTTGAGCAGGTTAAGGCTAATTTAGATAATATAGATTTTGTTCAAAGATATCTTGATCAATTATTAGAAAAAGAAGCAAAAGAAACTCCAGACTGGGAAGGAATTGAAAGATTTGTTTATAAACCTTATTTTAGAAAAGAAAGGGAAACTACAGATACGTATGGCAAAATAGATCTTAGTAAGTTTAAAGCTCTTGCTTATACTAATTGTAAGAGAAATGAAAAAGGTGTATGTTATGTATCAAAAAGATTTTTTAAATTTAGTAAATCTGAAGATGAAGTTAAATCATTGCTTGATAATGAAGCTTTTCAAGCATGTTGTTTTTGGAAGAATATCCTGCCATATAAAATAAACTTAAATGTTAATGCAGATGAAAAAACTTGGGGAATAGCTTTTGAGGCTATGAGTTTTGATTATCAGCATTCATTAATTCATGATAAAAAAAGAAAGGTAAGCAAAGATTTTGTACTTAGTAATGCAAAGACATATTATGAGGTATGGAAAAATCTTGAAGAAATTGCAGAGAAAGAGAAAGATAATGATGAAGGAAGGTTTGTAAGAGAAGTTTTAAATAGTTTAAGGATGAAATTTAAAAAAGAACTTAAGAGGTATTAATATGTCTTTTATCAGAACAAAGAAAATAAAAGGGGCAGAGTATGCATATATTGTTGAGAATAGATGGAGGAAGAGAAGAAAGAATAAGGTAAAACAGAAAACTAATAAATATTTAGGAAGAGTTTATAGATTTAATAGAGTAGGTGTAATGGATTTCTTTGAGTTTTATAAGATTGAAGATATAAATAAGTATATTGAAGAAAAAACTAAATATGATATTTT
>JAHWIT010000075.1 GCA_019322455.1 Candidatus Woesearchaeota archaeon | reverse complement strand
TCTTCTAAAATATGTTTCTATTCCACTTATTCCCACTATTATATCAGTTGCAATATTGTTGTCCGTCTTAACAGCAACTCCTACAAATGGACTAACTAAGTCTGGATTTTGTTTTAATTCATCCACTGTTTTTCCTAAATGTGCAGCTAAAAATTCTGGATGATTTATTTCAGCTGGAACATAAAATATTTTATTTTTGTCTGTGTCAACAATCAATCTAGCAACAATTTCACCGTGCGCTCTGACAGATGTTTTTTCAGCTTCTTCGATGAACCCCATTTATTTCACCCCTTTTTAAAATTAAATTTAGACTATTTAATTTTTTTGATTAAATATAATAGAACCCCCAACTATAATAATTTTAATAGAATTTATTTATAAAACTTATGGTTTTTTAGTTACTAATTGAGTACTATTAAAAAGACTTGAATTTTTCATAAGCATCTAGAATCTTTCTGATATAGCTGTCTTCATGTATTATTATTCTTCCGCTCTCTTCATCATACACTACACCATCATTATTCTTTTTTATATGGCTTAAAGCATATTCTTTTATCTTTGTATATTTCTGCTTTTTGGAAAGAGTTTTATCTCTCTTCATTTCATTGAATATTCCTATAAAATGGAAAGGTATATCCATAAGATCATCTAAAATTGCCTTATCTTTGTTGTTTTCAGACATCTTGATTTTTAGAAATGGAGTTAATTTATATGGTTTTCTTTTTTTATCAAAAATTGTCAGAATACTGCAGATGAATGACTATGGTTCTGACAATTTTCTCAAATACTGCGGACTTCAGTCCGCAGATATTTATATAAATTCTAGAATCCTATTGTCAATATCAATTTTTCTTTTTAGTCTTTCTATGAAGTAAGTTGCTAGGCTGGCATCATATTTTCTTATTATGTTTAGATGTATTTTAGCTAGTTCTAATGAGTTTTGGCAGTTTAGAGAACAAGGAAAGTGATTTAATAGAGTAATATCAAAATCTTTTATGAATATATTATTTTGAAATGGAAATTCATAACCTTCTGAATTGTTAAGTATTGGTTTAATGTAATCATTTTTTTCTTTGCTTTGTTCTGGTTCATGTTTAATGAAAAAATCAATACAGCATTGAGGATAGCCTAGTAATATTCCTAGTTCTCTATGGTTATTTTCTGTTTCATGGATATTAGATAACATTGCTTTTTCTTCGTCTTTTGATATATAAACAAACAACATTCCTTGTCTTGGATCATCTATATTAACTTTGATTCCTTTATTGCTATAACTTTTTGCAACATCAACTATAACAACTTTATAAGGAGATTTGATGATGGATAGATTATTTGTTTTGCAGAATTCTTCTACTTGATGCAGTTCATGCTCATAAAAACCATGCCTTACAACTGGTTTTAGTCCTTCTAGTAGGTAAATTATTTCTAGAGCTTTTGTTTTTGTTCCGAAGATTTGGATTAAATTATTAAGCATTAAAGAATAAGATAATTATCTGTTATTTAAAACTTTTTAAATTTTAGAAATTAGTTCATAAATTTGTAATTCAATAAAGCAGCATAAAGATCTTTTTCATGTTTATTTGATCCTATTTGAGGAGGGTTTTGATATAAATCATTAGATTTATTTTCTTTTACAATATCTGTTATACTTGCTCTTCCTTGGTATGTTTTTTGTTCTGGCATTGAGTAATTAAATCTGCTGTTATTCCTTTGTCCAAAATCTTCTTCTGGGCTTTTTGAAGTGTAGTGCCTGCTTCCATCTCCGCTGTAAGTAGATTGCATTGCCATATTTCCAATATCCTCATACATGCTTCCCATTTTAACCAGCTATTTTAATCAATCCAGCTATAATATCATAATAGATATCTAAAGCTTCTTTTCCATTTATTCTTTGATCTAAAACAAAATCTAATGCAGTGTTATGTATTCCATTCATTGCTGGAGCAGATAATGAAATAGATGTTGCTAAGTTAGCAATATTTTTTTGTTTTATTGCTTTCATCCAAGCTAAGCTGAATGCAAAAGCTTTTGCTTCTTCATCTAATGCATTGTCTTTTTTAATTGTCAAAACATGGCCTATTTCATGGCCTATTGTAAGCATTATTCTGTCTAATTCTCCTTTTTTTATGAAGATTTCACTGCTTAATCCTCTTTCTTTTCTGTTTATTGCAAATCCTTGTATTCCATTATTCCAGTTAGAGCCAAACATTGAATGTGCTTTTTTCATTATTTTTTCATCTACAACATGTACAATTATATCATCTGGGAATTCTCTTCCTATTGTTGTTTTAAAAGCGTCTTCAATAAATTCTTTTATTTCAGCTGCATCTCCAACAAATATTGATTTTGGTCTGTTTGGCATTAAGAAATTATCATGAATATGAGAATATGTTGAAGTAATTGATTTTTTTGCATTATAGTTTTCTAATGAGATTCCTCCGTAATTGTCTTTTTTTACATTAAAATCATATTTGGCAATGTTTTTTAATGGATTAGTTATTGCAGCTGCTTCAACTAAATATGATAAACTATTGCTATCTGCATAAGAAGAACCACTTGAATAACTAGGGGCAGATGATGCACTATAAGAATTAACAGCACTTTCTAGATTAGAATAACCGCAATTTCCGCAAGAGTTTGAACTGTATCCTGTCATTTTATTTTTTACCTTCTACAACAAAACCACTGCAAGTACTAAAGCATATTTTCATAGGCGGAGCTAGGAAACCGCTAATTCCTGCTTCACACAGTTGCATTCTTCCTGAATCATCGAACCATACCATTTTGTTTTCCTTTGTTGTTTATAGGTGAGACTGTGACATCTATGTCTACCTATAGTATATAAGTGAAGAAAGTTTATAAACATTCAGCTGCTTAAATGCTAAAAAGTGGGACATTT
>JAHWIT010000074.1 GCA_019322455.1 Candidatus Woesearchaeota archaeon | reverse complement strand
GGACATCGTACTTTTGTTGTTAACCCAGGCAATATAGGAAGATTTATGCACTTTGATTTTGGAACATTTGTTGAGATGAATATAGAAGAAGATGGAAGTCCATTATTAATAGTTCAATATTCTATTCAAGGGGATAATAAAAAAATTGTTGATCCTAATAAGATAGGAGAATATGATTTTAGAGACGTTGTTTAATTTGCTTAAAAATAATTTAAAAATACCTGAGAACATGGATATTCCCTCAACTTTATAAACAACTTCTATTCTTAGAATTTAATGGAAGACTTAGAGGTTGTTGCAGCGCAGGGAAAGCCTGTAAATACAGTTGGATATATGCTTCCTGTTGTGCAGGATGGAAATAGATGTTTCTTGTTAGGGGATAATCCTGATAATGGTTTTTGTGATTCTGAATTAGATGAGATGGCAGAGGAAGGTAAGATAACAAAGATAGATCCTTCTGTTTCAATGGGAGATATAATACCTTGTTATGAGTATGAATTAAATAAGAGTAAAAAGCCCTTTAGTAATGATGCTTATGTGTTTTATAGAGATGGGCCTGAAATGGATATTTTAGGGATTAATCAAACAAATGTTAGGACTATTGATACTTTTGGCTGGAGAAGGGCTTTGTTTCCTAAAGATTATGGTTATATTGAGGCTTATGTTGTTGATAATGAAGGATTGAAATTTTTATTAGAGAAAACTTTTGATACAGCTGCAATTAGAGTTTTTGATTTGTTAAGGCAACATTTTCGTTGTGAAGCAGATAAGGCTGCTGATGTTTTATTTCAGTCAGCTTATGACAAAAAGTTAGCAATAGAAGCAATTGCTTATAGAGGGGTTATTGTAAAAGGAACATCAAAAGAGAAAAATTTCATGAGTTTTGTAAGATCAGCAGCAAAACCTTTGGGATTATCAACAACTAAAAATTATTGGCAAAGTCAAATAAAGAAGTTAGAAAAAAGATTGAAATATTTAAACTGAAATCCCTAATTTTTTTATCTTTCTGTGCAATGTTTCATATCTTAATCCAATCTTAGAAGCTGTTTTAGAGATATTTCCTTTATTTTCTTTCAGGGCTTTTTCTAAATAAGCTTTTTCAAATGCTAGTTCTGCCTGGTCCCATGTCATTTCTATTGAAGGAAGCTCTTTAACAATATCTCCGCTTATTTTATCTACGTTCTTGTACATTCTTTCTAATCTGCTTGGTCTTATGACTCTTTTATAGTTGTCTAATGTTTCTTTTAAGATACTATCAACTGCTTCTTTTCTGTAATAATCTGCTTTAACCATTTCTTTTCTTGTTCTTTTAACATTAATTCTTAATTCTTTTATAGCTCTGTGAATGCTTCTTCTATTAAGGCCTGTTATTTTGGCAACAAAGGAAACATTGCCGTAATTGTTTTGCAGCATTCTTGTTAAGAATTGTTTTTTGAATAATTTCTTTGCTGCTTTGAATGACAATGAAGTGTCAATATCATAAGCAATTAATGGATTTTTTTCAATTCTGTCAGAAATATCTTTGCCAAATTCTGTTATTGTTACACCTACTAATTCATGCATGCTTTCATCTAGCATTGGCTCTATTTTTTCCTTTAATGCTTTTTCTAGATTTTTTTCCGGCATAGGTATGATTAAAATGTCTCACTATTTAAGTCTTTTTATTTTAAACACAAATTCCCTTTTACACAACTAATTGAATTAGGGAATTTGTGTTTGAGTTTAGTCGCGCTTTTTCGCTCTCAGAAAGTTAAGTTTGCGAAAAGGCGCGGAGAACTCAGCTCTATTGTTTTGCTTTTTATTTTAGTTGTGCTGGCAAAACAATAGAGCTAAAATAATTGATTTTCTTTAAATAATACCATTCTGTAATAGTTAAAAACATTAATATAAGCTCTTAGATATTTCAATGTAAAGAGGGGTTAAATAGATGAAATTTGAGGTTAAAAGAAAAACTAGTCCTAATATTACAAAGTATGCTCATGAGGATTTAACTATAGCAAGGAGTTTTGCAAAACGATTGTTTAATGAGTTTGGGGATTTTCTTAAGGCAGTTGTTTTGTTTGGGAGTGCAGCTAGAAGGACTTCTAAGCCAAAAGGGGATATTGATGTTTTGATTGTTGTTGATGATACTGCAATAAGAATGACTAAAGAGGTAGTGGAGGCTTATAGATTAATTACAGAAGAGATCATTGGAAAGGTAAGTACAAGACTGCATGTAACTTCTTTAACACTGACATCGTTTTGGGAGTATATAAGAGCAGGGGATCCAATTGCAGTTAATATTTTAAGGGATGGAGTTGCATTAATAGATACAGGAATGATTGATCCATTGCAGGCATTGTTGATTCAAGGAAGAGTCAGACCAACGCATGAGTCTGTTTGGGTTTATTTTGGAAGAGCACCAAGAACTTTATTGAATTCAAAATGGCATTTATTGCAGGCAACATTGGATTTATACTGGGCTGTTATAGACGCTGCTCATGCTGCTTTGATGCATATTGGGGAAACACCACCAAGTCCAGAGCATGCTGGTGATTTGTTGGACAAGAAGTTAGTTAAGACAAAGAAATTAGAAGCAAAGTATGCAGATACAATGAGAAAGTTCTATAAAATAATGAAGATGATAACTCACAGAGAGATTAAAGAGGTAAAAGGGCCTGAATATGAGAATTATTACAGAGAAGCAGAAACATTTGTAAACAGAATACAAAGATTTATTGAGAAATAGATTTTTCTTGGGATAATAGTTTATGATGAGTTAGATATTTACTTAAAAAAAAATTTAAGGTTTTAATGTATATCCAGCTATAACAATGTTATGAAGATTTTTTCCAGTAAATTTTACACCAGTTGGTTCACCAGTTTCTCTTACTTCCATTTTCCTTATGACTTTTTTAACTATATAATCATAGTCATACAGCTCCTCTGGAAGATTTTTATGGCTCCCTTCTTTATTATAATAATCAAGGAAAGAAATTGTCTGGCCGATTTCTGGAATTGAATCATCCTTTACTTTCATTTTAAACTCTTTTTCTTCGCCTTGTAATATCAAAAGATATTCTAATTCTGCCATTTTGATTTTGTATAACAAAGTTTATTTATAAAGTTGGTGGAAAAAATGAAAAATTTATATTAAACTTGTGATTAATTGATAAAAATGCAATTTGAAAATCAAAAAAAGACTTTTTTGAAGAAAATAGATAAGTCAAAGAAAGGTGGAATAGATAAAGAGATAATTCCTTTGGTTAATAAGATAAATAATTCTAGAAATTATTATACAACAAGTTCCTGCTCTGGGAGGATTGTTTTATTAAT
>JAHWIT010000073.1 GCA_019322455.1 Candidatus Woesearchaeota archaeon | reverse complement strand
GGCCTTTCAGATGGAGGATTATTAGCACAAGTAGCTAGATATACAATAGACACAGTAGCTGGTACAAGCGGATTAGTAATAGGTGGAATCGAAGGAGGAAAAGCAGCAAATCGCCTAGTTAATATAGTTTTAGATTTCTTTCAAAAAAGAAAAGAAAAAAAAGAAGAACCAAGAGAAAATATTATTCTGTAACTTTAAACACTTTATCGTTTTCTTTAACAGGCTCTGCTGTTTTCATGCCAACAGCATCTCCTTTCTTAGCTTCTTCAACAGGCTTGTGATCAACTTGCATACTGTCAACAATCTGTTCAACTACTTTACCGTGTCCTTCAATGCTTATCTTATCTCCATTCTTCAAACTACCAGATAACTCAACAATAGCCACGCTAATCTTATTAAAGAAATGCGTAACCTTACCAATTTCTTGTTTTTTCATCGAAAAACTCACCCCGATATACCTTAAGAACGTATTAAACTATTTAATTTTTGTGATTTAAGAATTAGATATATTGTTTTAATTTTGCACGCAAGTCTGATGTCTCAAATGGTTTTTCAAGATAATCTGTAGCATTATGCTCTTTAAAATATTCTATTTTTTCGTCAGTCATATCGCCGCTCATCATTATAATTGGAATATCTTTATCTTCAGCTCTGATTTCTGCTAAAGCTTCTAGACCATTTTTTTCAGGCATGTCACAACCCATCAATACACCGTCTGCATCTCTATACATATCTACAGCTTCTTGTCCATTGCAAGCAGGAATTGTATTATAACCCATTTCTTCAATCATTCTTGCGCAAACATTTCTAACAGCCCCATCGCCTTCCACAACTAAAACTGTTTTTTTATCTTCTGTCATTTTATCTTATTGCAACCTCAGCTTCTCTAGCTTTACTTCTTTCTGCAAGATAACTATTATACAAGCCACTAACATAATCAGCAATTCCTTCATGTACTGCAGCAACAACCTTGCCTTTTCCATCAACCATTTTTTTCAAATCATTTTGATTGCATGCAAAACCAGCCTCTACTAAAACCTTTATCATATCTTTATCATATCTAAGTACTCTAAAATCTTCTTCTTTTACAGCTTCTCCATGCACACCCATCTCTTTTCCAAGATAACCCATTATAGACTCTGCTAATTCTCTGCTTTCTCCATTGTTCTCAGTTCCAATATAAACTTCTGCACCAGTTACTGAGCTATCCTCAAAATCATTCATATGCAGGCTTATGTAAATAACATCTTTCTTATGCTTCTCTCCAAGTCTCTTAGCTCTCTCTACTCTTTCAGCATTAGTCAAACCACTTTCAACTACTTGTGACTTTGTTCTCATTACATTTTTATATCCTGCTTGTTTTAACTTTCCTTCAAGTAAATTTGCATATTCCCATACAACATCTCTTTCAAGATGCTTTTTTCCATTTAATATTCCAGTTGCTCCTACATTTCCTTCTCCACCATGCCCAGGATCAAGAACAAAAATATAATTATCATTAATATATCTTACATGATTAGGGGTTGTTGGATCATCCATCTTTTCAGTTTTTTCTTCTAATGAATAATCAGCAGAATTATTTGCACCAGGGGCTGCTGATGTATGTAAAATTGCAATCGGCATATTGATTATATCATTTATACTAAGATTATCATGGTCAATATCTGGGTTAACCATCTTAAATGCAGATAATGACTTCCCGGTTTTTCTTGCCAATATAGATAAAGTGTCTCCTTTCTGAACTCTGTATGGAATAGATATGATAGGTCTTTGACTTAAATTTTCCTCAGTAAGAGGCAAACTAACCTCATCATTCAGCTCAATTCTCTCTTTAGGAGCAGGCAGTCTAAAACCATCTTCATTAGGCAAAGGCGTTTTAATCTCATCTTCATTATCAGGACGCTCAATTGGCTGCTCTTCTTTTGAATTTCTTAATAATAGCCATACTAATCCAGCAGCAGCTCCAGTAGCAAGCAAAGTCTTCTTAATACCTTTCTTAGGTAATGCCTTATATACTCTAGAAAAAAATCCTCTTTTGTAAGCAAGTGGATTTCTATCAAGAACACCTAATCTATATAATTCAATATCTCCTTCACTCCACTTTCTAGAAGGTTTTATAACACTTCTTAAAAGTTCTACGTCTCCTACAGTCAAATTATCACTAAGTTTTACCATTTTACTACTACTTCATGGTATCTCAAGAATATATAAACCTTTCGTTTACTGCTACTAATTAGTGGTATGTAGTTTAGAAAGCAGAATTCAAGCATTACAGCCTGTATAAAGAATTCTAAAAGAATTGTTTAGCAACGTCTTCAGGAATCATTGGCCTATACTCGCCTTTTTTCAAAGGATTATGAAAATTAATCTCCTCCAAATCTCCATCATCCATTACTCTTAAAAAATGCCCATTACAGTTTAAAACAGACTTTGTAAAAGGATCATAAAAAATAAAACTTCTTCTTAAATCGGCTGTATGGTCTGCCACATATATTTTAAGATAGCCTTCTTTGACTATCTCTTCTACAACATTTTTGCTGGGCTTATGTGTAGGATTATT
>JAHWIT010000072.1 GCA_019322455.1 Candidatus Woesearchaeota archaeon | reverse complement strand
GCAAAATCCATTAAAACATTTATTACAACCTTTTTTGGTATTTTATTTTTATCTAATGCTGAGAATACTTCTTCAAATTCTTTTTCAGTTAATGTGTCTGTGTTAATTCCATATCTTCTATTTATTTCTTTTAATGTTGGGACTAGTGTTTCTGCTATAAATGCTGGTTTAATGTTTTTGAATTTTTTAACAAATATTTCAAACATATCAAATTTGTCTGATTTTGAGATTAAGTTAGCTAGATCTTTTCCTAAACCTAGTTTTTCTAATCTTTTTGATTTTTCTTCTATTAATTCTGATAGTTTTACTTTAGAAACATCAACTTTTAATGGAATTACATCTGTTTCTGGATACATTCTTGCTGCTCCAGGCATTGGTCTTAGATAAGAAGTATTTCCATCTGGTTCAACTTTTCTTACATGAGATTCTTCTTTTTTTGAAAGTTTTATTTGTCTTTCAATCTCTTTTTCAATGATTTTTGGCATTGATTTAATATCTTGAAATCCTTTTATTTCAACTCTGTTTTTTCCTTTAATTGAAACATTAACATCTTGTCTTATTGTACCAATGCCTCTTTTTATTTTTTCAGTTGATCTTAGAATCATTCCTATTTTTTCAGCTGTTTCTTTTGCATGTTCTGGATCTTTTATATCAGCAGCGGTTGCGATTTCTATTAATGGTATTCCTAATCTGTCTAATCTATATTTTACATGTTCTTTAGAATCCCCTAATTTTTGACAAGCTTCTTCTTCTAAACAGATTGTTGGAATTTTTACTAGTCCTTTTGATGTTGTTAATACACCATCATAAGCAATTAAAGCAGTACGTTGAAAACCAGATACATTAGAACCATCAATAACTGTTTTTCTCATTATTTGAATTTCATCTACTATTTTTGCATTTAGCATTAAAGCAATTTCTAAAGCAACTTGAACAGCTTCTGGATTAATTGGATGAGGCGGTTCTTCATCCATTTCGACTAAGCAGCAATCTTTAGAATCTCCTTCATAAATGAATTTTTTACCTTTTGCCATTTCATAGGCTGCTGCTTTATCAACTTCTCCTGTTTCTCCGATGACTGCTCTTAGTTTTCTTTCAAAGGCAATATCTGGAGTAGTATTTCTTAGATTAGAAGTAAGACAAGAGCAGAATAGTTTTTTGCCTTCTAATTGTTGGTGTATTTCTAATCCAGATTTAAATCCTAGTTTTTTGTAATCCATATTAAATAAAATCTATCCTGTGTTTATATAAATTTTGTTTTTAAATAATTTATAAATACTTAATGCTATATTGTCATTTAATAGTAGTTACAAAACGAAAGATTTATAAAGAGGAAAGTCAATAGATTACATATGGGAATAACAGAGTTAATTAATAGAGAACAAGAATATAATTTTGAATCTGATTCTGCTAAGCTTCAATATCTTGATAATATGCTTAATACATATCAAGAACATGAAAGACAGATAGTAAAAGCAAGAAGAGTTGATTATGGTTTAAGAGTTACTAGACCTGATGGTAAACTTCTATATTTTGGAGGCTCTCAAGGTATTTTAGATAGAAGAATTTTTGATCAATTTGTTCAAGATTTAGTAAGTTTAAGCGCTCTTTTAGAATTATCAAAATCAAATTTATCAAAAGCAGAGACTTTTAATGATAAATTATTAGAATATGTTATTCACTTAGACACTTATGGATTGATACATCCACCTGAGATTGCTATTTCTAATCCTACTCCAGAAAAAACATTGAAAATTAAAGAACAACTGGAATTAGCGAATTTAACTTGGCCAGCTGAATATATATCAAAATTAGGGAAATGTTTCTTTGAACTTTGGCTGCCTAAAATACAAAAAAATACTGGTGAATACGATTCTTGTCATATAAAAGAAAAGATTCTTCTTACAGTTAAGGACGCTTCCAAATAATTTTATTCTTTTTCTTAACTTCTTTTATTCTATGCAAAGGAATTTCAACTTCTTCATTATTTCTTTCTATAATCATAAAATTACCTTCTAATCTTTTGATTTCTGTATAAGCTAATTCTTTCTTTTTTCCCAAATCAATATAAATTAAAGAATAATCTTTTGGAGATTCTCTTTTATCCCATTTAATTTTGTTGATTAAATCTTTGATTGGCTGCATTATCAATATAAAAAGCTTTTATCATCACTTCTTTCTGTTATTTCTCCTGCAATATTTGTCAGCATTAATTCTTTTACTTTTTCTGGATTAGTTGTTTTAGCTAAAACCCATCCTAATTTAACATAAGCTGTTTCTGGAAGCATGTCCTCAACAAAGATGCATCCTAATTCTACAGATAATTTTCTTAGATTAGTATAAACTAGAGGATGAACTCTTCCATATAATGTTTGTGAAGCAATTACAACAGGAATTTTTTTATCAATTGCTTTTTTTAGATCTGGAATTATTGCTTTTGGTCCATTTGTTGGAACATGTCCTAAAGCAGTTGCTGCTAAGACAATTCCTTTATAACCTTCATTGATGTAAAAATCAATTATTTTTGGCTCCATTCCTGGATAAACTTGAATTAATGCTGTTTTTTCTTCAAATTTGTCATCAACTTTTAATTTTCCTGTTCCTTTTTTTCTATAATTTTTATTTACAATTTCGATTTTACCTTCTGGATAAACCTTAGCTATAGCTAAATCATTTATTGGTCTAAATGCATCTCTTCTAGAAGAATGCATTTTTCTTACTTTTGTTCCTCTGTTTAATAAACAGTAATCGTCATTTGTTGTTCCGTGTAAACAACTTACAACTTCTGCAATGTCTGATTTAGTGGCTGCTGTTACTGCACATATTAAATTCATAAATGTATCTGAAGAACCTCTGTCAATACTTCTTTGTGCTGCTGTAATTACAACTGGTTTATTGAGATCTTTTAAGAAAAATGATAATGCAGAAGCAGCGATATGTAATGTATCTGTTCCCATTGTAACTACAACACCCTCTGCTTGTTCAAGTTCTTTAGCAATTTCTTTTGCAATTGATGACCATTCTTTATTTGTAAAATCTTCTGTCATTGCAGACATAATTTTTTTAGCTTTCAGATTAGCGACTTTTGCTAGTTCTGGCATCATTTCAACAAAATCTTCTGCTGTATAATCAGCATGGACTCCGCCTGTTCTATAATCTATTTTAGAAGAAATTGTACCGCCTGTTGAAAGAATAGAAACAGTTGGTAGATTTTTGTTGAATGGAAGTTTTGTTTTTTTCTCTTTTTTTGGTGTATATTTATCAAGAACTTTTATTTGTTTTATTTTTTTGTCTTCAATTCCAATATTATAGCCATTATCTAGTTTTAGAACTGTAAAACCCTTTTCAAGGAGTTCTGGTCTAGGTATTAGAATTCCTTCAAACTCCTCTTTTTCAGTTATTATTTTTACTTTGTCTCCTGGTTTTGCTTGTGGCATTCTATTTAAACAAATTTATTATTTTTTGAATCTCATCTTTATGCAGAATTACCTTTGTATGCTTTGTTTCTATAACAATGTCTTCTTTGATTCTCTTTATTTTTTCAGGGACATTGTATTCTTCTGCTTCCCAGACTAAAGATTGTCCTGGAGTCCAGGCTTTTGCTTCTTCTGCTTTTAGTTTAGCAATATCATCAGGAAATTCAATTCTTACTTTCATTATAAACACCTCTAAGAAGGAAAATAAACTTTGCTTTATTAAATTTTTCTTTATTTAGCTCTATTAAACCTAATTTTTTCTTGCTCTAGTCAAAATAGAGCTTATTTAAGCTTTACAGCTGTTCCATAAGCAAGAATTTCTGCTGCTCCCTGCATTACTGTTGAGGTTGTGAATCTTATATTAACAACTGCATCTGCTTTTAGTTTTTCAGCTTCTTCAGTCATTCTTTTAATAGCTTCATCTCTTGCATCTGCAATCATCTTTGTATAACCTTTTATTTCTCCGCCAACAATCATTTTTAATCCTGCTGCGATATCTCTTCCAAACCATCTTGCTCTGATTGTGTTTCCTTTTACAACTCCAAGAATTTCAATAATTGTTTTGTTAGGGATTCTGTCTGTTGTTGATATTATTATTTCTTTTTCCATTTTATTCACCCAAAATATGATGGAGATTCTTCTCTCATCTGTTTTGCACTAGCTGCCTTAAATTGACCTTTTAGAGATTCGTATGCTTTTTCAATATCTTTTGTTACAGAAGGCCTTACTTCTTTTAATGCTTCTTTGAAATTAGCCATTGTAATTTCTTTTGATTTCATATCTTTTCTTAAGGCAAGAATAGCAGCTTCTCTACATATTGCTTCAATATCAGCTCCTACATATCCTTCTGTTTCTTCAGCTAATATATCTAAATCAACTCCTTTTAAAGGCATTTTTTTAGTATGAACTTCAAATATCTTTTTTCTCGTTGTTTTATCTGGAACTGGTGTTAGTATTATTCTGTCAAATCTTCCTGGTCTTAGTAATGCTGGATCAACCATATCTGGTCTATTAGTCGCAGCTACAACAACTACATCTTGTAATTCTTCTAGTCCGTCTATTTCAGTTAATAATTGATTAACAACTCTTTCAGTAACATGTGCATCTGATGAAATACCTCTTCTTGAAGCTAATGAATCTATTTCATCAAAGAATATTATTGTAGGACTGGTTTGTCTTGCTTTTTTGAAAACTGCTCTTACTGCTTTTTCTGATTCTCCAACCCATTTTGATAATAATTCAGGACCTTTGACTAATATAAAATTAGCTTGAGATTCATTTGCGACTGCTTTTGCTAATAATGTTTTACCTGTTCCTGGAGGTCCATAAAGAAGAATTCCTTTTGGAGGCTTTACTCCCATTTTTTTAAATGATTGAGGATTCTTTAAAGGCCATTCAACTGCTTCTTTTAGATTTGCTTTAACTTCATCTAAGCCCCCAACATCATCCCATTTTATTGTAGGAATTTCTACTAAAACTTCACGCAGAGCAGAGGGTCTTACTGTTTTTAATGCTTCTTTGAAATCCTTTTGAGTTATTTGCATTTGTTCTAATTTTTCTTTTGGGATATTTTCTTCTTTTTTTGAGACTAATTCAGGGAGGATTCTTCTTAATACTATCATTGCAGCTTCTTTTGCTAAAGATTCTAAATCAGCTCCAACAAAACCATATGTTATCTCAGCTATTTCTTCTAGTTTAACATCTTTAGCTAATGGCATGTTTCTTGTATGGATTTTTAGGATTTTTAATCTGCCTTTTTTAGAAGGCACGCCTATTTCTATTTCTCTATCAAATCTTCCTGGTCGTCTTAAAGCAGGGTCTAAAATATTTGGAACATTAGTAGCAGCAATAACAACAACTTTACCTCTTGATTTTAGACCATCCATTAAAGATAATAATTGTGCAACAACTCTTCT
>JAHWIT010000071.1 GCA_019322455.1 Candidatus Woesearchaeota archaeon | reverse complement strand
ATGGAGAAGAGAAGATAAAGAGAGTTGATTATGAAAAATTAATTGCTAATACTGTTAAATATTCTGATGTTGTTCATTAAAAATAGATAGATTTTTAAAGAATTTTAGATATTTCTTATGATTATTCATTAGTGCGGAGGTGCCGGAGACCTGCCGAGCCTTGCGAGGCTCGCGGCTGGAATGGCCAAACGGGTTAGGCTTAGGTTTCAGTGAATCTTTTTAGCTAATGATGAAAAAGAAACCTAATGGCTTAGTGCCTACAGGGGTTCGAATCCTCTCCTCCGCATTTTTTCTGTAAAAATTTAAGAAAAATTAGTGTTTTTTTACTTAACAAATATATTACTTTTATGTAGTATCAAGTGTATTTTAGGTATATTTTACTAAAAATTTTATTACTATAAGAATATTTGTTTTTTCGACTAAAATTATTTTAATAAAGGTATAGAAATGACTTTTAAAACTTATAAAATTATAAAAATATTATTATATGAATTAAGGTTAGTAAGGATTTTTACAGCAAATTTTGAGGTATTGGTTTTTAAAGTTTTTGTTTAAACTATTGTGTATACTAATATACATAAAACCACAATTGTATACTATCTTTTTGCTATATTTTGGCTATATTTGGTTATAGACGACAAAGTATTAATTTTCTATTAAATAGTGATAACGTGCTTAAATTGTTGAATTTAAAGGATAGAAGTTAAATTAACAATATTAGGTATAGTAAAAAAAGAAGGTTTGCGAAAAATTTATAAAGAAAATATTATCTATTTAGCTATACTAGTAATAGCCTTTAGGGAGAACTATAAACAGTAATATATAATAAAATTTAAATATTAAGGCTTTATTATTGGTAAAAAAGATAGTCCAAAATAAGGATAGCCCAAAAAAATACATAAAACACGTGGAGGTGTTTAGACAAATGCGAGCTATAAAAAAGATTATAGCCTTGGCAACAGGTGCTACCATGCTTGGAGCAACAATCATGGGAGCAATGGCAGCTGATTTAGCTGACTTTCCAAGCCCGTTGCTTATAAAGGACACAACGTTTGATGCAGATATAGTCTATGGTACAAATGCGGATCCAAGTGATATTATGGGTCTAGTTGATGCTGTAGCAGCTTTTTCTGTAATTGAGACTGAATCAACAGTTACAAGTGCAGATGAAATTTCTGCTGTAGGTGAAGCAGCTAAGATTGAAACAAGTACAAAGAAATTGACACTTGGTTCAACCCGTGATAACTTGACAGAGATCAAGACAGCTGGTCTTGATGATGATGATCTGCCAGTTGTATTAGCTGATGGAACATTTGTAGCAGATGATGGAGCTGAATATGATTATGAGCAAACAATAAAGTTCAATGATAGTGTAGCATTTATGCATTATTCAGATTCTGACTTTATGGATAAAGAACCTGCATTAATGGTATATAGAAATAAAAAGTTAGAATTCTTAGATTATACACTGGACTTTACAAAAGATGTAGAAGCAGACTATACAACAGCAAACAACAATGAGATTACTGATATAGAAGACCAAAAACTAACAATATTAGGAAAAACATATGATATAACAACAGCTCAAAATTCATCAGCAATAAATGTAAAACTTGAATTAATGGGTGGAGCTATATCTGATGTTTTAGAGCAAGGACAAACAAAAACATATACTTTAAATGGCAAAGACTATGAAGTTGAAGTAACTTATATTGGTGGAACAACTTCAAAAGTTAAATTTAAAGTAAATGGAGAAGTGACAGATGCAAAACAAGAAGGTCAAACAGTTAAGTTATCTGATGGAACAACACTTGGTGTAAAAGAAATTCTTGAAGAAGAAGCTGGAGAAGTTACAGCAGACCAGGTAGAATTCTATTTAGGAGCTGAAAAATTGACTTTACAGGATACAACAGCAGATATATTAGATGCAAAGGATAATGTACAATTGGATGATGAAGAGGTTGATGCCCTATATGTTGATATAGATCTTACTAGTGTTACTGGTAAAATCGGAATAGATAAGATAATCTTGACATGGAAGCCAGATGATGAGATCTTTGTAGCAAAAGACCATGATGTAGAATTCCCTGGACTAAGATCCTTTAAAATATCAATGGAAGGATTTACAACACCAACAGAAGAATCTTTTAAGATTCAGGCTAATGGAGATGATGAGATTGAGTTGAGCGGAGTTGACTTAAAATCAGGAACAGTTAGCTTCTCTATTTTAGGAACAAATGGTGCTGAATTTGATGTTATTGGAGGAGAAGGATCTGGTGAAAAATTGATTACTAGCAATGCTACTGACGCTGCAAACATTATATTTGATACAGATACTGATGAATATTTTGTTGTTGCAGACAGTAGTGCAGAAGAATCTTATCTGATAGAAGTTACAGATATTGATGATACAAATGGTGTTGATTTCAAAGATGTTGCTAGCGGAACAAAGTATGAAAACAAAAAGAACGGAACAACATTCAGTATTGGAGATATTTCAGTGACTATAAATAATGCTATAGAGACTACTAACAACTTTACATTGTCAAGAGTTGCAACAACAACACACTTTGACAGATTATATACAAAAGAAGGATTGACAATATACCTGCCTAAAGAGACTACTGGTGCAGATGCAACACCATTAATAAACTTGACTACAATGCCTACATCTTATATATTAAGTATAGTAGAAGAAAACAGAGATGAAACAATAACAGCAGGAGTGATTCAACAAATATCATTAGGAATAACAAGCAACAAGACAGAAGCATCAATTCCTACTGCCCAAAAGGCAAACTTGTCCAGTACAAACTATTATGAAATAGGAGATACTGATGAGTTTATTGCGTATGTTGCATCTGACTTAGGCACAAAGATTCTGTATGATAAAGATCCAACACAAGACACTGTTGAGATTATTTATCACGGCGGAGAATCTTATGGAAATATATTTGTATCTGAAACAGCAACAGAGTTTACAACAGCAGCTGGTGGAACACAAAAAGTTCTTAAGAAGGTTACAATACCTTTGGCTAAATCAGACGATGATGTATTAGCAGTTGATTCAGGAATGACAAAGAAGAACTACCTATTAGTTGGTGGACCTTGTGCTAACAGGGCTACTGCTAAAGTATTAGGAAGTTCAACATCCTGGCCTGGTTGTGCAGAAGGATTTAAAGAAGGTGTTGGAAGACTATTACTGAAAGAGATGAATAGTAAGGTATCCATGGTTGTTGCTGGGTATAGTGCAGTTGACACTACAAGAGCAACAAGAGTTCTTAAGAACTATGGTGACTATACTCTAAGTGGTGATGAAGTAGAAGTATTAGGAACTACTGCAACACCTCAAACAGTAAGAGCTGTAACAAGTTAAAAAAGCTAAAAGCTTTTTTTTATTTTTTTTTATTTTAATTCTAATATTTTATAGAAAATTATATAAATAAGTCAATTATAGATTAATCTATATGATTAAGAGAGGATTTGTTTGGATTTTAATGGTATTTTTGCTAGTTTCTAGTGTTCTGGCATATGATTTAAGTGATTTTCCAAATATTTTCTTAGGAAATAAAGCAACTATTGTTATTGGAAGTGCTGCTAAAGCAGAGGATATGGCTGGAGCTATTAATGTTGCTGTTACCTTAGTGCAAAATGGTGTGAAGATTGAGAGCAGGTTGGATAAAGATATTGAGGATATTCATGCACAAAATCTGGTTGTTGTTGGCGGGCCATGTATTAATTCTGTTGCTGCTAGATTGATGGAATACCCTGAGAACTGCTTAGAGGGCTTTGAGATTGGAAAAGGCAAAATAAAGCTTTATGAGTATGATAATGGAGGCAGTGCTTTGTTTTTAGCTGGAATGACTGCTTTTGATACTAGGATGGCAACTAGTGCTATTACTTATTATCAAGATACTGATTTATTTGGAAATGAGATGGAAGTGCTTGAACCTAGTGCATCAAATATACTTATTAGAACTTTAGGTTAAGGATGCAATAAATATATTATGTTTTGTTCTTGTTATTTTTAATTTAACTTGTTGACCTAATTGCATATTACAATTAGGGATTGATATTATTCTTTGATTAGATATTGCTAGTTTTTCATTTTTTAGTCTGCCTGGCAGTATTATTTTTGTTTTGATAATCTGCCCTTTTTTAAAAGGTTTTGGCAAGGATTTTGTTGGGATTATGTTAAAATCCTGTTTAAAATCAAATAAGAGTTTTCTACTATGTTTTTTTTCTAGTTCTTTCATTTTTTTAGTAAATAGATCCCAAGACATTTGTTTTGCTGGATTTCTTCCAAATTTGTAGTTTAAGAAGTTTTGTATTCCTAGTTGGCAGTTTAATTCTTTGCTAAATTCAATTAATTTTGGAATTTCTTTATCATTTATGCCTGGAATCCAGACAGGAGTGATGATTAAATCTGTTTTTTTAGCAATGTATCTGGCTAATTCTTTGATTTTTTCTATATTATAAGGACAATTAGCTATTTTTTGCGCTAGATCTTGGTCTAAAGAATTAATTGAAAGATTAAATCTTGTTAAGCCTGCTTTTATTAGTTCATCTATCTTGTTTTTAGTTAATAATGTTCCATTTGTATCAATAGAAATAGTAGAAACTTGATGTATTGAAGCTAAATCTTTTATTAATTTTGTTAATGGTTTGTACAGCAAAGGTTCTCCTTGTGCTCCAATATGAGCTTCTATTCTATCAATTCCTTTAAATTCAACTAGTTTTTTGAATTCTTTAAAGAGATATTCTTCTTCAATTACAAAATCAACTGGTCTAATATCTTGGGTAACTGAGCAGTATATACAGTCTAGATTACAAGAAGTTAAAGGTTTTATTTCAATGATTGATGTATCTCTATCAATCAGACCAAAGGCGATATGTCCTATTAAAGGAATATTTGAATATTGGTGGATATAGATTGCTGGCTTGTTGTTGAATTTGTTTTTAAGATTCTGGAATCCTTTGTTTAATAACTGGTTGAATTTGTTTTTTGCTTTTTGTTCTGATATATCTTCAAATATTATTGAATTTTTTGTTATTTTGAATTTTGAGATTTTTTCTAAGTCTGAATTATGGAGATAAAAATAGAACAAATTAAGAAAATTTACTTTTATTCTATCTTTTTCTTGTTCAAATGATAAATCTTCAAATACTAATGATGGCATAGAATTATTATTTCAATGGTTTCTTATAAAATTTGTGTTTTTTCGACGATGATTAGATTGTGTAATAAAATATATAAAACTTTAAATAGAGATGTTATTTTGCTGATTGTGGGGGATAAATTGGAATCAGAAGGAAAAGAAATCAATATAACTTATGAAACTTTATTTGAATTATTAAGAAGAGAAAAGAATAGAGAAGAACTACAAAAATTAGATAATAACTTTTTCTTGGATGTTGTTAGTTACCTAAAAGATAAAAAATCTGCATTAGAGCTTCCTAAGAATGATATATTTGCTGCAGAAGAAAGAAGAAAAGCTGAAACTCAATTAGAGAATATTAAGAATATCTTAAAACAGCTTTATGAGAAGAGAGAAAAAAAGATAATGAACATGGCTTTGGATATGTCAAGAACAAGTGTGGGAATATTAAATTCAGAGATTATTGACACTTCTAATATGTTAAAAGAAGAAAAAGAGCTTTTTGATTGTTTAGTACAGAATTTGAATAATATTAGAAAAGGTGTTTTGTTTAATATATTAGAAGCTAAAATTCCATGTATAGAAGATAAGAAAATGGATGATAAAACAGAAGAAAAGAAAGATAATGAATTAGATAAAAAAGATGATCAAAATAATATTGAAGCTGCAAAAGAAGAAAATCAAACACAGAAAATGATTAGATTTTTGTATGCTGTTCCTAAGTTTGTTGGAAAGGATTTAGAAGAATATGGTCCTTTTGAACAAGAAGATATTGCTAATTTGCCTTCTGAAATTGCCGATGTTTTAATAGCTAAAGAAAGGGCAGAGATTATGGAAAAAGAGTAAGACTTTTAAATACAAAGAAAATTCTGGTTATAAAATGAAACAAATGAAAATCAAGGATTTTCAAAGCTTCATTTTTTAAAGAATAATAGGAGAATGTTAAAAAATGAAGTTTCCTAAGAATGTTAAAAGATATTGTCCTAAGTGTAAGAAACATACTGAACAGAAGGTTAGTTCAGCTAAAAGAAAGACTCCTAGCAGTGCTCATCCTATGAGCAAAGGAAGTAAAAAGAGAATGAAGTTAAGAGGAGAAGGAAGGGGTTATGGCAATGTGGGAAAGTTAAGCAAAGGAGCTTTAAGCAGCTGGAAACGATATGGTAAAAAGACCAGCAAAAAAACTGATTTAAGATATACTTGCAAAGAATGCAATAAAACAACAACTCAAAGAAAGGGTTTTAGGACAAAAAGAGTTGAGTTTAAATAATTCTAATATTTAAAACAAACCTTTATAAATAAATAATTGTTTTTAATTTTATTTTGATAATAATTTATAGGAGGGGATTAAAATTATACGAGAGCCGTCAAGTAAATTTGTAAAGGTCAGATGTCCTAAATGCAAGAATGAACAAATTATATTTGGAAAATCTGCTTCAGAAATCAAATGTCTTGTTTGCGGAAAGGTTCTTGCAGAACCTAGTGGTGGAAAAAGCAGGATAAAATCAAGGATTTTAGAGGTTTTAGAATAAATGCTCTACAAAAGAGAAGGTATGCCTGGAGAAGATGAACTTGTTCTTTGTACTGTTACTGCTGTTCATGGCCATTCTGTTTTTGCTAACCTTGATGAGTATGGCAAGACAGGAATGATTCATATTAGTGAAGTTAGTCCTGGAAGAATCAGAAATATAAGGGATTATGTTGTAGAAGGGAAAAAGGTTGTTTGCAAGATTCTAAAGATAGATAAGAAAAAAGGACATATTGATTTAAGTTTAAGAAGAGTCAATGAAGGTCAGAAAAGAAAAAAGATCAATGAGATAAAACAAGAACAAAAGGCTGAGAAGATAATTGAAGGGCTTGCCAAAAAATTGAATAAAGACACTAAAGAATTATATGAACAAATAAGCAATAAGATTTTTGAAAAATATGAGTATATACATCAATGTTTTAATGATATTGTTGCTAATGCTGTTAATTTAGCAAAACTTAGTTTTGATGAAAAACTAGCAGGAGAATTAACAGAAGCAGTTAAAGACAAAATAAAACCAGTTGAAGTGCAGATTAAAGGAATTTTGAAGATGATGTCATCTGCTCCTGATGGAATAGAAGTAGTTAAAGGTGCTTTGAAAAAAGCAATTGGTGAAAATATCCATGTTAAATATCGAGGAGCAGGGGAATATAATGTTATAGTTAATGCTCCTAATTATAAAGAAGCTGAAAAGATTATAAAAAATAGCATAGATAAAGTAATGAGATATGGAGAAAAGAAAAAGTTAGTAATTAGTTTTGAAAGACAAGAGAAATGAAACATATCTTAAAATGTCCTGCTTGCGGACGATACACAATGAAGGATAAATGTCCTAAATGCAATGAAGTTGCTATTAATCCAAAACCTGTTAAATATCGTGTTGATGATAGATATGGAGAATATCGAAGAAAAGCAAGAAAATCTGAACTTGAAAAGAGGGGTTTATTATGAACTGGAAAATAAGTCAAATTGGTAAAAAACCAAAATTAAAAAATGTAGTTCTTATAGAGGGTTTGCCAGGAATTGGCAATGTTGGAAAGGTTGCTGTTGATTTTATAATAGATACATTAAAGGCTGAGAAGCTATATGAAATGTTTTCTTATACATTTCCTCATTCTGTCTTTGTAAATGAAAAGAATTTGGTTGAGCTGCCTACAATTGAGATATTTTATAAAAAAATGAAAAAAGGCCCTGATTTATTATTATTAGCAGGAGATGTTCAGCCAATAGATGAAGTAAGCTGTTATGAATTTTGTGAAAAGATTTTAGACATTATTGATGGCTTTAAAGGAAAAGAAATAATAACTCTTGGTGGAGTTGGATTACAGAATGTTCCTAAAAAGCCAAAGGTTTATTGCACTGGAAATTCGCAGAAGATTATTGATAAATACAAAAAAGGGACTGCACTTAATGAAAAATTACACGGCATTGTTGGGCCTATTGTTGGTGTTTCAGGAATTTTGCTTGGATTGGCTGAGAAAAGAAAGATACCTTCTATTGCTTTATTGGCAGAAACATTTGGGCATCCTATGTATTTAGGAGTTAAGGGAGCAAGAGAGATATTGAAGGTTTTGAATAAGAAACTGAATCTGAATATTAATATAAAGAACATGGACAAAGAGATTAGAGACATAGAGAATGAGATGATTAAGAGAACAGAGGAATTAAGTGAAGTAAGCAAACAGACTGCTTTGAAGAAAGTGAAAGGAAAGATTGGAAAGGAGGTGAGTTATATAGGATAAGCGACTTCGTCGCTTTTGGGCCTTCCCATTACTGCACAACTAAAATTGAGTGTCCCACCCCTACAAAGAATGTTATTTTCTCACAACTGATTGATTCTATAAGGAAAAGTTTTTATATTTAATTTTTAATTCTTATTAACAAAGAGGTGTATTTATGCAAATTAAGCAAATAAAAGCTAGAGAGATATTAAGTTCTGGTTCTACTCCAAGTATTGAAGTTAAATGTGAATTAAAATCTGGAACAATTGGTATTGCTTCTGTTCCTTATGGTGCTTCTGCTGGAATACATGAAGCTTTTGTTCTTCTTGATGGCGGGAAAAGATTTATGGGAAAAGGTATGTTAAAGGCTGTTAATAATGTTAACAAAATAATTGCTCCAAAACTTATTGGTAAAGATGCTAGCAAGCAGAAAGAAATTGATTATTTGATGAAAAAATTAGATGGAACTGAGAATAAAAAGAAATTAGGAGCAAATGCTATTTTAGGGGTATCTTTAGCTGTTGCAAGAGCTGCTGCAAATGAAAAAGGAATTCCTTTGTATAAATATATAAGAAATACTTTTAAATTAGATATTAAGAATTATATTTTGCCAAATCCTATGATGGTTGTTATTGAAGGTGGAAAACATGCTGATAAATCTACTGATTTACAGGAATATCTAGTTTCTCCAATTGGAAATAAATCAGTAAAAGAAAATGTTAAATGTGGAATTGAGATTTATTTGACATTAAAAAAGGTTCTAAAAGCAAAAGGATTTAGTGTAAATGTTGGTAATGAGGGAGCGTTTGCTCCAGAAGATTTGTCTAGTAATGAAAGTCCTCTTGAATTTATTAAAGAAGCAATAAAAAAAGCAGGCTACAAAGCAGGGAAAGATGTTGGAATTAGTTTAGATCCTGCTGTTTCTGAAATATTTAAGAATGGAAAGTATGTGCTTAAAAAAGAGAATAAAAAATTAAGTTCTGAACAGATGATTGATTATTTTGAAAAATGGGTTAATAAATATCCAATAATAACTTTAGAAGATCCATTGTATGAAGATGATTGGAGTAACTGGCCAAAAATTATGGAGCGATTGGGTGGAAAAATAGCAATTATTGGAGATGATTTAACTGTAACAAATCCAAAAAGACTGCAGAAAGCAATTGACACAAAAGCAATAAATGCAATATTGATTAAGTTAAATCAGATTGGAACATTAACAGAAACAGTTGAAACATGTATGTTGGCAAGAAAGAATGGATTTATGACTGTTGTAAGCCATAGAGGTGGTGGAGAAACAAATGATACTTCTATGATTGATTTGGCTGTTGCTGTGAATTCTGGTTTTGTTAAAGTAGGTCCATCTAGAGGAGAAAGAGTTTGTAAATACAACAGATTAATGGAAATAGAAGATGAATTAGGAAAAAAGGCAAAGGTTGCTGGAAATAATTTTAGAAAAATAAAATGAAATTATATATTTATTTGTTCAGACATGGACAGACTTATTTTAACAGAGATAAAAGATTTACTGGATGGAAAGATTCTAAACTGACTCCTAAAGGAATTAAAGATGCAAAAAAAGTTGCTCAGAAGCTGAAGAATAAAAAATTCCAAGTTGCTTATCAAACAAGATTATCTAGAAGTAAAGATACTTTGAAATATGTTCTTAAATATCATCCTGAATGCAAAAAGATAATTAAAGATGACAGAATGATTGAGAGAAGTTATGGGAAACTGCAGGGCAAATCACACAAAGAATTTGTTAAAGAAGAAGGAACAGATACATATAAAACATTATTGCAGTGGCATAAGATTGACCATCTAGAAGGAAGGGAAAAACAGGAATTTATTCAGAAAACAGGAGAAGCAGAATTAAAGATTATTAGAAGAAGTTATGATGTTCCTCCACCGGGAGGAGAATCAGTAAAGATGGTTGAGAAGAGGGTTAATTCTTTTATCAAGGATTTATTGAAAAAAATGAAAAAAGAAAAAGTAAATGTTGCTATTTCTGCTCATGGAAATTCAATGAGGCCTTTTAGAAGATATTTTGAAAAATTAACAATAAAACAGATGATGGAATTAGAAAACCCATGGGATGATTATTTTGAGTATATTATAGATGTTAAATAGATTTATAAATTATCTTTAATTCTTGTTTATTATGAAACTAGATGATATAAAAGATAAGATTCCTAAGAATTTATACAATTCTTTATTGCCAGATGTAGAAGAATTCAGACCTTGCCAAGAAAAATCAATAAAAGCTGGATTGCTTGATAGAAAGAATTTACTTGTTTGCACTCCAACTGCTTCTGGTAAAACATTAATTGCAGAATTAGCAATGGTTAAATATATTTTAGAGGATAGAGGAAAGGCAATTTATATTGTTCCATTAAAGGCATTGGCAAATGAGAAATTTAAGGATTTCAAAAAAAGATATGGAATTTATCTAAGGACTGCTTTGTCAATTGGTGATTTTGATAGTGCTGATTCTTATTTAGCAGGTTATGATTTGATTGTATGTACTGCTGAAAAGCTTGATTCATTAATAAGACATCATGCTCCTTGGTTAAGCAAAGTAGCAACTGTTATTGTAGATGAAGTTCATTTAATGAATGATCCTGGAAGAGGACCTACATTAGAGATTTTAATAACAATGTTAAGGGAATTATTAGAGAATGTTCAGATTATAGCATTATCTGCAACAATAGGAAATCCAGAAGAGTTATCAGAATGGTTAGATGCTAATTTAATTATAGATAATTGGAGACCTGTTGAGCTTAAGAAGGGAATTTTCTATAAAGGAGAATTGGAATTTGAATAAAAAGAAAAAAATAAAGGATTTATAATCCTTTAAACCACTGTTGAGCATATGCTCCAATAAGTGGAACTTCTTTTTGTTGTCCTTGGATTGCATAGACTAAACCCATGACCCAAAAGACAAACACTATTATATTCAATATCCAGCCTATTACTGGTATCCACCATAAAACTATCCCAACTATCATTATCAGTAAAGCCTGTCTGATATGAAAGCTTCCTAATTCAGTTTTCTTTTGCATATTCAGAATAAGAGCTACTACCCAGCCAATTAAAGTAATATAGCTTAATATAGCAACAAGTTTTGACTGATCATCTTTTTTTTCCATTTTTACACCTCTTTTAGTGTTATATTATGTTTTATAATCCTATATTATTTAAAATTATCTGTTTATCAAATAGTTTTAGGTCTTCATATTCTTGACCCATTCCTAAAAATAGAATTGGCTTGCTTGTTACATGACTTACTGATATTGCTGCTCCTCCTTTTTCATCTATATCTGCTTTTGAAAGAATAATACCATCAATGCCAATTGCTTCATTGAATTTCTTTGCCTGCTCTGTACAGTCATTTCCTGTTATGCTTTCTCCAACAAATATTTTTAAATCTGGTTTAGCAACTCTAATTATCTTTTTCATTTCATCCATTAGATTGACATTTGAATGAATTCTTCCTGCTGTATCAATTAAAACAACATCAATGTTTTTTGCTTGGGCATGTTTTATTGCATCAAAAGCAACTGCTGCTGCATCACTGCCATAGTCATGCTTAATTAATTTTATTTTAAGATTATCTGCATGTTTTTGTAATTGGTCAATTGCAGCTGCTCTGAATGTATCTGAAGCAGCTAAGACGCAAGACATCTTATTTTTTTCAAAGAATTTTGCTATTTTTGCAATTGTTGTTGTTTTTCCAGAACCATTTATTCCAACAAAACATATTACTAAAGGTCTTTTCTGTTTTGCTTTTTTAAGTAAATCTATTTTTTCTACGTCAAAAAGATCTTCAATTGTTTGTTTTAATGAATCAGTTATTGTTTTAGTTATTTTTGTTCTAGAAAGAGGTTTATCTACAAGATTTTGTTTTAAATCCTGTTTGATTTTTTCAATAACTTCAACTGCAACATTATTTTCTAATAGGATTAATTCTAAATCCCAGAATAGATCATCAAATTGCTGAGAAGTTATTTTTTTAGTAACTATTTTTTGTTTTAATTTGCCAAAGAACCCTTTTTTTTCTTCTTTAATTTCTTCTGGTTCTTTTTTTAGAATTTCTTCCTTTTTTTCCTTAGGTTGAGGGATTTCTTTTTTTGGTTCAGGCCTTGGTTTTTCTTTAGGAACCTTTTTTACTTTTTTAAGTTTAGTAATTTCTTTTTTCTCTTCTTTTTCAACTTCTTTTAATAATTCTGCTGCTGTTGGCTTTTTTTCTATAGGTTCTTCTATTTTTTCCTGTTCTTTTATCTCTTCTTTTCCTTGCTCATCTATTTTTTTAGAAAAAGAAGAAACGACTTTTTTTAATTTATTTTTTAAGAAACCAAACATTTTTCTATTTAATTAATTTTGAAAGTTCTTTTTCAAGCATTTGGGCAGATCCAGCTAATTTTTGAAGATTTGCTGTTAAATCCTGATGCATTTTAGTCATTTCTTCTAATTGGTTAGTTATTAATTGTTTTGTTTCTTCTATGCTTTTTTTAACAACAGTATCTGCTCCTACATTTACAGCAAGCTCTTTATTATCTTTTAGCTCTGCTTTGACAAATATGCCTGATGCCATTGGAACTAATATTTCTGTTCCTGGTTTTGCTGTTTTTATGTCATTGAGTGCTTGTTCTGTTATATTTAATTCTTGTACTTGGCTTTCTAATAGCTTCAGCTGTTTTTGAACCTGCTGCATCTGCTGTTCTATTAACTGCATTTGCATATACTTTTCTTGTAATTGTTTTTTATTGTCTTGCATGTTGAAAAATCCTCCGGATTTTTGGCACCACTGAGTGTGGTTTTTATTCTAATTTTTTTAATAGCTTTTCAAGGAATTCTTCATATGTTTCTTCTACTGCTAAAAAAGGAAGATTTGGTCTTAGTTCTTCCATTTCTTTTTCTTGTTCTTTAAATCTTTTAAGTTCTTCTTTGATAAGATACTTTAAGGCATCTTTTTCCTCTTTTTTTAATTCTAATTTCATTTTAAGAAAAAGAAAGATGTTATATTTAAAAAGGTTTTGTAGTTTTAAGAAGAGTGTAATTCTTTGTTTAATTCGCTATTTATTTTGTTTTTGAACAATTCAATTTCTATTTCGCCAAAGTGCTGATATTGGAATATATCAATTTTTCTTTGGTTTGACAGATGCAGCAAAGGAATAAAAGTAAAAACTTTGTCTTCTTTGTTTTCTGAAGGAACTAGTTTTGTAAATGTCAATTTTGTATTTTGATGCTGTATAAAATAATTTTTAATTTTTCCATACATGTTCTTAATTACTTCTGATATATCTGTTTTTTTCTCTGGAATCTCTACTTTTACTGTTGGAATATCCCTCATGACTCTTCTTTTTTTAACTTCCATTGCTTTTTGCAAAGCATCTACTAAATCAAAGATAGAAACCTTTCTTTTCCTTGGTTGAGGCATTCTTGGAATCAATCTAAAGTTAGATGTATCTTCTTTTGGTATAGGTTCGTCTTGAAGCTCATCTAACAGGCTTTCTTCTTCATCTGTTTGAGCAAAAAGTCTATCAAGATTTGATATATCTTCTCCAACTAGTTTGATTGATTTTAGTTTTAGAAGAATAGCTGCTGCAAGGATGATTTTGCCAGATATTCTAAAATCTGTTTCTTTTAGAGTTTTAAGCATTTCAAGAAATCTTTGAGCAAGCAAACTAATATTAATATCCCAAGGATCCATTTGTTCAGTTCTTACAAGTTCATAGAGAATAGACTGCCATGTAACATCATCTTTATCAAAGATTATTTCAAATACCTGATCTTGAGGATTTGTATTTTTTTGATTAGTTGATATATTGTCCATAATAGCTTGAAAAGAAGTTTTGTGATTTAAATGTTTTGTTAAATTATTATGGGGATTTCTCAAAAACTTTAAATAGAATCAGATAAATTTTGTGTTATATGGGCCCATGGTCTAGCGGTTATGACATCACCCTTACAGCTTTTTTGCTTACGCAAAAAACCTGGGAAAATGCGGTTTGCTTCCCTTCGGGCGCAAACCTAGGCTTGCTACGCAAGCAAAAAAGTCAGAGAGGTGAGGATCCCCGGTTCGAACAGCCTTTTTGCTTCGCAAAAACCCTGGGGAAAGCTTCGCAAAGCAATCTCCCTTCGGTCGATTGAGAAAAAGCAAAGGTTATGAAAGTCCGGGTGGGCCCATTCATTATCTTTTTTTGCGGCAGTAGTATAGTGGTTAGAGAACTCAAAAGGTTTGACCAATATACGACGTTGCCAATGCTAAAAGCAGTAGAGACGTTGTGACCGGGGTTCAAATCCCCGCTGCCGCATATTTTTATATAATAAATATTACATATTTCTTAGAAAACTTTAAATAGAAACCAAAAGTTTTTAATATAAACTAAATAAAATGAGCCTGTAGCTCAGTCTGGTTTAGAGCGCTGGTCTTATATGGCTACGCTTTAATCATATCTAAGACAGCCAGAGGTCTGGGGTTCAAAAGCCAACATTCTGTTTGGCGTCAGAGGTGCGGCATGCGCTCACTGCGTTCGCTTAGCCCCACTAAAATACAGAATTTGGTTTGAAAGTCCCCGCAGGCTCATTGCCCCTGTGGTGTAGTCCGGCCAATCATCCAGCCTTTTCGTGTTGAAAATCGCGGATTTTTACGGTTTTGTGATTTCATCGAAAACAGGCTGGGACCTGGGTTCGAATCAACGGGTTACGCTCGGTTGACACGCAACGTGGAACATAAAGTTCCACGTGCTCACTAATCGTTCGCAATCAGTTACGAAAGTCCCGGCGGGGGCATTTTATTATTAAATAAATGGAGGTAAATTAAGGAAAAAATTCCTGAAGAAATAAATGAAACGAAGTTCAAGACGTTGGAAAAAGAAAGGCCAAATGCGTTGGAAATGGCAACGCAAAAGAATGAAGAAAGAGAAGAGACTAAGGGCTAAGAAATAGTTAAAACCGAAAGCTTTATAAATAGGTATTTTTTCTATATTATTACTATATAAAGATAAAAATTATAGTAGAAGATTAGGTCTTCGATTTCTAAATAAGACGTATCAACGTAAGATTTAAATATAAGTTGATATTTCAAAAAACTCTATCACCACCAGTCTATATTTTAGATATATAAATTCTAAGTAACATATAGATGGCAAACATAAACAATTTTTATGTGTACTTAATAGAATATTAAGTATGAATGAGTAGATTGACTCTAAAAATTCCTAAGCGACCAAATAACAAAGTCTTTTGACTTTGAATTCCCGTTGATCCTGCGGGAGGTTGCTGCTATTGGGATTCGACTAAGCCATGCAAGTCAAGGGGTTTCTTCGGAAACACCGGCGAACTGCTCAGTAACACGTCAATAATTTACCCTTAGGTCTAGAATAACTTTGGGAAACTGAGGCTAATGCTGGATAAGAAAAAGGTATTGGAATATCTTTTTTCTGAAAGCTACGGTGCCTAAGGATGAGTTGGCGGCTGATTAGGTTGTTGGTGGGGTAAAGGCCCACCAAGCCGAAGATCAGTAGGAGCCTTGCGAGAGGTAGCTCCGAGAAGGACACTGAGATACTGGTCCTAGCCCTACGGGGTGCAGCAGGCGCGAAACCTT
>JAHWIT010000070.1 GCA_019322455.1 Candidatus Woesearchaeota archaeon | reverse complement strand
TGATCTCAAATCATTATTACCTGAAATTGAGGATGATAAGATTATACCTATGTTCTCTCATGTTAGAAATTTCTTTTATGGAAATCTACACTATGGGAGACGCAATGTTCCTGAAAATAAACAAAGAAAAAGAGAGCTCACAAAAGCTGAGACAATTCTTCTTGATTACATGATGAGAAACAAGCTCAATCCCTCAACTACTTATCGTTGGATGATTGCATGCAGAGTCCCTGCTGACATTAAAGAAAAACTTGCTAAGGGACAGGTGTCAATTACAAAAGCTATGCAGATTTCTGCAAACAGAAAAAGAGTCAAAGAAAGTAATACAGGTTTAATGATGATTGAAGAAATAAATAATATCATAAGGAGCTTATAATGGGAAATAAAAACAAACTACCAGACATCTTCACAAAAGAAGAATTAATGAAATTATTTGAAGCTATGTTTAGACCTAAGTGTGTTATTGCTTGTTTTGTAGCTCTAATGTGTGGATTAAGAATCAGAGAAGTCTGCAATCTTCAGATCACTGATATTAATCTTGAAAGAAGAATCATAAAAATCAGAGATAGTAAAAATCCAAATAGAAAAAAACAAGGCAATTATGGAAAAGATAGAATTGTACCAATTCCTGAAATAGCAATCTCTCCCATCACGAAATGGTTAGATAGTGTAGAAGGTGGACAATGGTTCTTACCATCTGCCAAATCACCAGACCTAAAATTAAGAACTAAAACTCTTCATATCTGGTTTTCTGAGGCCAGAGAAAGAGCAAAATTAGATGAAGTTGATTATGTAGTGAAATACAAAAAGAAAACACAGCATAGAGAAGATACTAATGTCTACAAATTCAGGTTCCATCATCTAAGACACTTTTATGCAACATACATCTATGAAAAAACAAGAGATCTCTATGCTGTTGCTAACCTACTTGGCCACAACCAGGTAACAACCACCCAGATTTATGCTAAAGTTTCAGATAAGCAAATGAAAGAAACAATTGACTTTGCATTTAATAGGCCAATTAAAACTCAAATATTTGAAACCAACCCTCTACAAGCAAAAAACTATGCAATTCCAGAAATTGCAAAAAGAGAAAAATCTCCACTTGAAATCCTAGAGGAAAGATTCGCAAGAGGTGAAATCTCAGATATTGAATATCAAAACAAAATCAGACTTCTAAAGCTCGCAAAAGACCACCTCAAAGATAAACCTGAAGAAAAAGAAGAAGTAGGAATACAAGTGATTAAAAAACAAAGCACTAAAAAAGATGAAGATAGTTAATAAAAAATAAAATTATTACCTAATTTTAAATAACTTCTTCAACTTTCTTGCCTGATTCTTCTTTAAACTTTATGCCTTTTTCTTTCAAAGCAGATTCCATATTTCCACCAAATTTTCCTGCTATAACTAAATCAACTTTTTTATCAGCCAACATATAAGCCACAGAAAAACCCGCCCCTCCAGCACCTGTTGCAAAAGGATTTTTTATTGTTTCTATTAGTTTCTTATCCTCAAAAATAAGATAATAAGGAGCTCTTCCCCCTCTTTGACTAACTTCTGCATTCTTATTTTTTCCTTCTGATGCTACAGCAATTTTCATTTTTTAACCTCCATTAATTTATTTATCATTATTCCTTGAATAACTGAAACAAAAATCATCACAATACTTAATACTAAAATATATTTCCATCCAAAATAAAAAATAGCAATTGGAAGTAAAGGAATTTTTATTGCCCTATTATACAAAAAACAAGCAATTAAACCATAACTTAATCCTTTATCTCTTAAATCAGCTAACAAAGGATACCACATATAAATCGGCCCTGTACTTAAGATTCCTCCAACAATGATATAAAACCACTTTTTAACACCTTTCTCCCCTAAATGTTTCATTACAAATTTTGGAGTTATAAAATAATTTGTAATCGCCATTAAAATAAAAACAAGGATAAAAATAGGAATTATTTTTAAAATAATGCTATAAAAGAAACTTATACTCGAAGTAAATAGATCCTCTCTAATCAAAAACAAGAATAAATAAATAATAAGCATAGCTATAAAAAAATACCAAGTCCCTGAAACTTGTTTTAATCTATTTTTTATCTCCATTTTATAAAACCCCTAAAATTAATATTGTAATTATAGCAACAATAATGGCCAAAACAAAAGCAGTAATATTTCTTAATAAGGCAAACTTTTTTCCTAAAATAGCTGATTCTGCTGGTAACTGAATTAATCCAACTGTTACCCATGCAACTAAAAAAGCTGTAACTGCAAGCAAACTAACTCCTTGAGATAGTAATTCCCCTCCAAAAATATAACTTGTTATCGGATTTCCAGCAGAGATACTTCCAACTAAACTTCCAATAAATGAATCTAACCATTTATTTTGACTAAAAAATGTTGTATAGAATGATTTTGGAATTAAACTTGCAATCAAACTAATAAGTAAAATGGTGCCTAAGATCATAGGAAAAGCTTTCCATAACCCCTTTCCTGCTTTTGCAATAGCTTCCTTTAATTTTTCCATTTTTAATGGCCACATTCCTCATTTAATTCCTTAAGGTTGTTAATATTGTTAATAACTTCTATTACAGTTTTATAGGGCCCTGTTTTAATTTTAACTCCTTTTTCATTAAATAATCCTATTGCCCTCTTTCCCATTCCTTTTGAAAAAACAATATTTGGTTCAAACTTCATAATTTGATCAACAGGTGTAACCCCTGAACTCGAATGATCTAATTCATTTATTACAATTCGTAGCTTTTTTGTATTTGTTTCATAAATTGCAAAAAAAGGACAATGACCAAAATGCTCACTAAGTTTAGAATCAGGTCCATTATTTTCATCAATAGCAATTAATATTTTCATTATCCAAATCCAATACCAATCAAACTTGGATTAATAAGTAAAATTAAACCAAGTAAAATCATTATCAGCCCTCCAATAAATTTTATTATTTGCATTTGTCTTTGGGTTATTTGCTTTCCTTTAAATGTATAACCAAAAATTGTAATTATTACTATTAATGGAACAACATAAATAAAATTATAAAAAACCAAATAAAGATAATAAGATAAACTACTTGCTAAAATTTTTCCTGTTAAAATTCCTGTATAAATAATCGGAAAACCTGCAGTGCATGGAAGTTCCACTAATGAAGCAAAAGCAGCTAAACTAATAGATGCTAAAATCAAAGCAGGCATAGAACCATTAAGAATAATCTCTTTCATATGCTCAATTCTTTTTAACAAAGGCCCTTTATGTTGTTCTTGTATCATCAAGGTTATCCCTTTTCTAAATGCAAATAATTCCTTACAATTAATTGCTCCTGCAATAAGAGCAATAGAAGCAATAGCTATTCTTAATGGAGTAATAAATCCTATATACTTAAAAATGTTCAACCAAGCTGCCATAAATAAAAAGTAAATAACAAAAACAACAAAGATAAAAGTATAACCAATAGCGTAAATTTTTTTTCTTGAATGTGAAGCAGAAATAAGCAAGCC
>JAHWIT010000069.1 GCA_019322455.1 Candidatus Woesearchaeota archaeon | reverse complement strand
AGTATGATTTTTTTCATCTAAAAATTTTAAGAATCAATTTAATATATAAATCTTGTTATATAAAAAAAGAATAAAAAAAGAAATTTTATTCACAAGTTACAGTTGCTTGTGCTTCTGCACCTTTTAATCTTACCATAATTTGCTGCTGACCTGTTCCTGTTGGGAAGTGTCCTGCTACGTTTTCGCATGTAATACTTTCACCAGCTGAAAGAGTCATTTTTTCACAGTCTGGATCAATTACTACCATTCCTCTTAGTAAGATCTTAATGTCTTTTGGTATTGATGCAGATTCTGTTCCAGTGTTTGTTATTATTGCTCCAATTTTTCCATCAGCACATACTGCATCAGAGATAAGCTCATCTCCTTTGTATTCTGTTTCTACTTTTGGTTTTGGCAGTACTATTTTTTCTTCTTCTTCAACTACTTCTGGCTCTGTTATTTCTGGTTCTGTAATTTCTGGTGCAGCTGGTTTTCTCATCAATAAAACTGCAATTATAACAACAACTATCACTGCTGCTACAATATAGTACATGTTTTTCTTATCCATAATAAATCACCTTTTCATTTATTTTTTTAAAATAAGGTATTTTAAGTAATAATATATTCAATTATATATAAAGGTTTTTGTTATTCCCTAATAATTTTAAGAATTTCATCTCTTTTTTGTTCCATTAATTCTTTTGTATTTGCTTCAAGATTTAATCTTAATAATGGCTCTGTATTAGAAGGTCTTATATTAAACCACCAATCTTTATAGTAGACACTTAATCCATCTAGATGTAATATCTTTTCAGTATCTTTGAATTTTTCTTCAACTTCTTTTATTTTAGCTTCTTTATCTGATACATCTGAATTTATTTCTCCAGATTGAAAATATTTTTTTAAGGGTTCTACAAGTTCTGACAAAGATTTATTTTCTTGCGCTATTAAATTTAATAGGATAGCTGTTGTTATGAAACTGCTTTCTGTAAAGAAACTGTCTTTATAATAGAAATGTCCTGATAATTCTCCTGCAAATAATGCATCTTCATCTCTCATTTGTTGTTTTATAAAGGCATGGCCTACTCTGCACATTTTTGATTTTCCGCCATTTTCTTCAATTACTTCTTTTACAATTTTAGAGGATCTTAAATCATATAATATTAAACTTCCTGGATTGGTTTTTAACAATGATTTTCCTATTAATGCAGTCATTAAATCACAGTTTACAATATTTCCTTTTTCGTCTACTGCAATGCATCTATCTCCATCTCCGTCTAGAGCAATGCCTAAATCTGCTTTTTCTTCTATGACTTTATTTTGTAGATCTTTTAATGTTTCATATTTTAGTGGATTTGGTTCATGGTTTGGAAAATTAAAATCCATTTCACAGTATAATGGGATAAAATTGAACGGCAGTTTTTCAAATATCTTTGGGAATGTATAAGAACCCATTCCATTTCCTGCATCAATAACAACTTTGAATGGTTTGTTTGTTTTAACAAAACTGAGATTATGTTTTAGAAAATTTTCCAAGATATCTTTCTTAATTATTTTCCCTTTATTTTTAGGGTCTTTAAATTGGTTTTTTTCGACTAATTTTTTTATATCTTGTATTCCTGTATCTCCACTTATTGGAGTTGCATTTTCTCTGCAGAATTTGAATCCATTATATTCTTTTGGATTATGAGAAGCAGTAACCATTATTGATGATTCTGCTTTGGCTGCTTCAAAATAAAACATTGGTGTGGAAGACAAGCCAATGTCAATAACATTTGCTCCTTGGTCTGTTATGCCTTTTGTTAATGCTTCAAATATTTGAGGAGAACTTAATCTTCCATCTCTTCCTACAACAACTTCTTTAACTTTTAAGAATATAACAAATGCTCTTCCTATTTTGTAGGCAATTTCTTCATTTAAATCTGTTGGATAAATGCCTCTTACATCATATGCTTTAAAGATTTCTGCTATTTTAAACACCTTTTTTATTGTACTGTATTAAACTCATTATCTGCTTTTTCATATTTTTCTAGTGTATCAGTAGGAAACCACTGACTATTATGTTTGTAAGCATAAACAATTCCTTTTGGTGATAGTTTTTCAAAACAATCTCTTTCTATTGAGGATTTGCCTTCTGGTAAGATATTTAATACATCAGGTTCCATAACATAAGCACCTGCATTGTTTAGATTAGAAGGTGCTTCTTCTACTGTTGGTTTTTCTATGAATTCAATAAGTTTATCTCCTTCTAATCTTGCAATTCCAAATTTAGTTACATCTTCTACAGGAAATAATCCTAAGGTTATTTTTGCATTGTTTTTTTTATGAGCATTAATTATTTCTGTCCAGTTGAAGTCTGCTAGATTATCTCCATTAATTGCAATGAAAGTTTCATTTATGTTTTCAGCTGCTTTTTTTATTGCTCCTCCTGTTCCTAGTGGCTCATCTTCAATACAATAAGATATATTTACTCCTAATTTAGAACCATCTCCAAAGTATTCTTTTATTTTATCTGCTTTATAACCAACTGAAAGAATTATAACTTTAATATTGTGTTTTTTGAAATTATTAATAGCATGCTCAATTATAGGTATTCCTTTTATTGGCAGCAAAGGTTTTGGAGTCTCGTCTGTTAATGGTCTTAATCTTGTTCCTAATCCTCCTGCTAATATTATTGCCTTCATGTTTAGAAGTTGGAATAGTGGTAATATTTAAAGGTTTGTAAATCTCTGATTTACAATACTTTGAAAATTTTAATTTTCATATGTTTGCTCTTAAATCATGAGAGGTAATTTTATTTACTTTTATGTTAATTCTATCTCCTAACTTGTAATTTCCTTCTGCAACAACTGGTTTGTATGCAAAGTTTCTGCCAATAAATGTATTATCCTTGCCTTTTTCATCTATTAAGATTTCTCCTTGCCATCCTAACCATTTTTCATTCTGCATTCTTGAAATATTTTGGAATATATCTGTCATTAATGTTGATCTTTTTTTTGTTTCATTGCCATGGACTTGGTTTTCCATTAAAGATGCTTGTGTTTTAGGACGAGGCCAGAATCTTGATATATTTAGAATATCTGGCTTTATTTTTTTGATTAATTCTAAGGAATCATAGAATTGTTGTTCTGTTTCTCCTGGGAATCCGCAGATTACGTCTGTGGCAATTGTTATTTCTGGGATGGCTTTTTTGAATTTCTCTATAATCTCTTTGAATTGTTCTACTGTGTATTTTCTTTTCATTGCTTTAAGAATTTCATTGTTTCCTGACTGAACTGGGATATGCAAGAATTTGAATATTTTATCTGATTTATAGATTTCAATTAATTTATCTAAGAATTCATATGCATGATTTGGATTAAGCATTCCTAATCTTATTTTATAGTTTCCAGGAATTTGAATTAATTCAGTTAGTAATTCTGGTAAAGAGGAGTTTATATCTTTTCCATAGCAGCCTGTATCCTGCGCTGTTAGCCAAATTTCCGGGATGTGTTCTTGAATTGCATTTGTTGCCTGCTTGATAATTTCTTCTTTTGGATAAGATCTTAAGCTTCCTCTTGCAGATTTTACTTTGCAATATGTACATGGAGAACCTAAACAACCTTCACAGATTGGAATAATTTCAATGACAGAATTCATTCTTATTTTTGGAAATAGTAGTCTTGGAAGTTTTTCTTTTGTCAGCATTACAACTGGATTATCATGAATTGTTTCTTCAACTAGTTGAACAATATTGGTAATTTGAGATGTCCCAATTAGAGGATGTCCTGCTAGTTTTTCAGGATCTGTTTGTGGAATGCAGCCTGTAATAATTATTTTTTTATTAGGATGTTGTTGTTTTATTTTTTCTAAATAATTGAAGAATTTTGTTTCTGTTTTGCCTTTGACTGTGCATGTATTTACAATTACAATAAAAGCATCTTCTATATTCTTAGTTATTTCAAATTTTGCTTGTTTTAATAAACCAGACATTAATTCTGAATCTGATTGATTTAAAGCACAACCATATGTTTTAATGTAGATTTTTGTCATCTTGTATAGAATAAATTAAGTCTTTAAAAAGGTAATTTAATTTCTATAATAAATGATATCCCAGTATACATTTTTATAGCATTGGAATAAGAAAAGTTTAAATACGATAAAAATGAAGAATATTGATTGTGAGGGGTGGTTATTTATTTCGGATTCTTTAAAAGTAGATATAATTAGAATACTAGATAGTATGATCCTACATCAACAGATTGAGAGAAAGGATGGCAGGACATATATGCGGATGAAGAGAAGAAATAGTCTAATTATTAAATAAGGTGCTAATAGTAATGGCAGATGAAGTTTTGCAGCTTGGGGGTAATATTGAGCTTTCTGGATTTAGTAATTTAGAACCAGGAGTTATGACTATTCTAAAGAAGATTGTTGGCAATTATGCCAGAAGAATGAATGATAAATGCAAGAATTTTGAGAAATTAAGTTTAACAATGAAAACAGTGCATGCAAAAGAAAAAAGTGAAAAATATGAACTGCATGCCAAGATGATTGAAAAAGGCAAACCTTATACTGCTTCTTCTGTTGAAAGAAATCTGTTTGTGGCTGTTGATAATTCTTTGAAAGCAATTATGAATTCTTTGGAATAGAATATTATTTCTTTGTAGGGTATTTTAGAAATATTGAATATAATTTTCTAATAACTTGATTTAATATAGCATTTTCTTTTGGTTCGTCTAAGCAGTCTCTTTTGGGATCAGCTACAAAATAAGCAATATATCTTTTTTCTTGTTGAGTCATAGATGCAATAGCTAGTTCTTCTTGTTCTTCTATTTTAAGATAAAGTTTGTATTCAGGAGCATCATGTTCATCAGGCGTTATATAAACCTCTTTAAGATATTCATCATTTCTAATATCTTTAATTACTGCGCTTATATTTGATCTATTAATTGACAGAAGTTTATTAGTAAGTGTTTGTTGATCTGTTATTCTTCTAGGTTCCATAGTAGAAAGAATAGGATTCAGTTATTTTAAAAGTTTGTTGTATATAATTGAATTTAAGGTTTTAAAGGCTTGTGTTGGCTGAATTCAAGCATCTGAGATGCTTAGATTCTTAGGTTTTAAGGCTTGTTTGTCACTAATAAGAGACTACAAAAGCGAAAGATTTATATAGTAGTTGTTACTACTAACATATAACTAAAATTAACCCAAGAGTTACTTCTTTAATCCCCACATCCCAAGATCTCTTGGGTTTTATTTTTTAAAATGGAACCAACACAAATAAAGCAGGAAAATGGAACAATTGTGTTAGAAAGAGTTTCTACTTCTACTGATTATTTAAGCAGATTTAAACAAATGTTAAGAGATAATGTTTGTCCTGATAAAGCTAATTGTAAAGAGCCTGTATGTTTACGTTGTTATAATAAAAGGGATGTTGAATAAAAATGAAAGAATATCAATCAGCTGAAATAGAAGCAAGAAAAAGGATTTATGAATATATTACAAGGGCTTTGAAATATGCTCAAAGATTAGATAAAGATGAAATGAATCGGCATCTTTTTTTAGCATGTTCAGCTGTTTGTGATGAAGAAAAATTAGATTTTGTAAGTGAATTAAAAAGAATACCTTTAAAATGTTTGGATGGAAAAGGACTTGCTTATTTTGAAGAAGAAATAAGAGCAATGAAGGATTATATAGAAAAGAATGGATCAGCTAATCTTATTTTAGATGTTTATGTTGACGAATGTAAAAAAACCTATAAGAAAAGAAATAAGAAAAGAAATAGATTATTATATAACGCAATGACTGCTGCTTCTCTGTGTCAAACTACATTAATGAGTGATTATGTTGCACAAGCAAGTGCTTATAAACCTTTAACAGAAGAAGAAAATATTGGATTGAGAGAAGTTTTATTAAAGGCTATTATGAGAAAGAGAGAAAGAGAAAGTTCAGAAGATAAAAATAAAAAACAAATTATAGATATTTCTAATATTGCTCTTGCAGGTGCTTGAAATGGCTGAATGTAATTGCAAAGAGCCTTGTGAAGATTGCAAAGATGAAGATAAAGTTGATTTGAATAATATTTCTAATGTTTTATTTGATAGTTTAAGTGATGTTTCAGATAGTCAAGAAAGTGTTGAAGAAGCTGAAATTAAAGAAGAAAAAGCAGATAAAACTAAAGAAGCAAAAAAGACTTCTAAAAAACCAGGCAAGATTGAATGTGAAAATAAAGAATACAAAGATCCAATAACAGATGAATATAAATTAGAATTTAATAATAAAATTGGAAGAAATGTATGGGGCGAGAGTTATGGTTGTAGCTAAGATTGTTTCACTTGCTGAAAGACTAAAAGGAAAAGAACTTGGAGAAAGATCTATTAAAATGATGGCTAAGGAAGCTAAATCTTTTGTTGAGCAAGCTCATGAAATGGAAGCTGATGGAGATTATGAAAAAGCAATTGCTTATTGTGAAGCTGCTTGTGAAGATTTAGCAGCTGTTTATAGGTTTCCTGAAGAATTTGAAGATAAAGGATTAGCTTCAGCAATACTGAATTCTACAAGATTTACTCAGCATTTTTTTGCTGCTAAGTTATATGAAAAAAAGAAAAGATATGGAGATGTTTTAAGAGAAGTAAAGAGTGCAAAAGAAGTATATAAAAGAATAAAAGAAAAACATGAACTATTTCATCCTTCATTTCAAAGATATTTAGATGAATTAGAAAATTTAGAATCTAAAGTAAAGGTACATGAAGTATATTAAATAAAATAAAAAAATTAATTTGTTCCTTGTCTTTTCTTTGCTCTTAAGCTTGGTCTTATTTTTTCTGCGCCTTTGCCTTTTCTTCTTAAACCTCTGCTCTTTCTTGCTGTTGAGGTTAATCCTCTGTAAACTCTTCCTTTATGTTGTTTTTGAGTTATCCAATTTATATCTTTATCTGACAAGATTGCTGGATTTGCTTTATCTACTAAGATTACCTCAAACCAGTAATATTTGCCGTCTTTAGCAACCCAGTAACTATTTAGAACTTCACAATTTGGATATTTATCATTTGCTCTTTGTTCTGCTATTTGTTGATAGGATTTTCCAAGTATCATGACTTTTCTTTGATGCTTTGATCTTCTTCCTCCTAAATAAGAGCCTCTGAAATGCCCTCCTCTAGGAACTTTTTGTCTTACTATAATGAATCCTTGTTTTGCTTTGTAGCCTAATGATCGTGCTCTATCAATTCTAGTTGGTCTTTCAATCCTTATTGTAGATGGTTCTTGACGCCATTTAAGAAGTCTTTCACGCCATAATTCTGGCATGTTTGTCTTTGGTTTTTTCCATGTTTCGCGCACGTATTTATAAAGTCCCATTTGGTTAGCCTCCATTATTTGATGCTCAAAAGAGCGATTTGAAGAGCTTCAGGCAAGCCAATGCCCACATTGCTCTATGAGCAAGAATTTTTAACTAATTTATAAATTCTTTGGATTTTAATGATTCATAATTATTTAGTGAATAAAAATATATATAAAGGAGTATATATTTTCTAGTTTATAATTGGGGGTTTAATATGACATATGATAAAGAGAATATGCTTGATAAGCTAAATAATTTTAGAAAGCAGATAGAAGAAGCTTTTAAAATAGCAAAAAAGGCTAAATTACCAAAGATTAAGAAAAATAAGATTTCTAATATTGTTGTTTGCGGAATGGGAGGAAGTTCTGCTGGTGGATTGTTAATCAAGTCATTTGTAAAGAAGATTCCTGTTTTTGTAATAAGAAATTATGAATTACCAAAATATGTAAATAAGAATAGTTTAGTATTTACTGTAAGTTATAGCGGTAATACTGAAGAAACATTATCAGCTTACAAAGAAGCAAAGAAAAGAAAAGCAACTGTAATTGCAGTATCAAGTAATGGAAAACTAGCTGAAAAGGAAAAGAAGAAATGTATATTAATACCTTCTGGATATCAGCCAAGAATTGCTTTGGCTTATACATTTATTCCGATATTAGTTGTTCTAAGCAGATATAGATTAATAGCAAATCAAGATAATGCATTAAGAGAAACTATTAGGGGATTGGTGCCAAAAACAAATAGTAAAGAAGGATTTATGTTAGCAAAAAAATTGTTAAATAAGACTCCTATTTTTTATGCTTCTGATAATCTGCATGGTGTTGTTTATATATGCAAAACATTAACAAATGAAAATGCAAAACAACCTGCATTTTATCATGTATTTCCAGAGATGAATCATAATGAAATTAATGGTTTTAAGAAAAATGCAAAAAAGCTTTATATTGTTATGATTAGAGATAAGAAGGATCATATAAGAATTAAGAAAAGAATGGAGATTGTAGGGAAATTACTTAAAGAATCAGTAGGTATATCTGAATTACCTACAAAAGGAAAGAGTTTATTAGCAAGAATGCTGCATACTTTGCATATTATAATGTATACTTCTTATTATCTTGCTTTGATGAATAAGATAGATCCAACTCCTGTTCCTATAATTCAGGAACTGAAAGCTAAGTTAAAGAAATAGATGTTCTATCATCAAAAAATATTTTAATTGTATGATTATTTTAGTTTTAGGGGCAAATGCTATTAAAATCAGTTAAACTAGAAAATATTAGAAGTTATCTTAATCAAACAATTAGTTTTCCATCTGGTTCTGTTTTATTAAGCGGAGATGTTGGAAGTGGAAAGAGCAGTATATTATTAGCAATTGAATTTGCCTTGTTTGGAATAAGAAGAAAACATCTAAGCGGAAGTTCTTTGTTAAGGCATGGAAATAATCAAGGCAGTGTTGAACTTGCTTTTGATATTGATGGAAAAGAGGTTATTGTTAAAAGGGTTCTTAAAAGAGGAAAAAAGGATATTCAGCAGGATTCTGGCTATATTGTTATTAATGGGATTAAAAAGCAAGGAACAGCTGTTGAGTTGAAAACAGATATTTTGAATCTGCTTGGTTATCCTAAAGAATTGATTACAAAAAGCAAGAATCTTGTTTATAGATATACTGTTTATACTCCGCAGGAAGAGATGAAGCAGATATTGACAGAAGAACAAGATGAAAGATTAGATACATTAAGAAAGGTTTTTGGAATTGATAGATACAAAAGAATCAGAGAGAACAGCACTATAATTATTAGAGAATTAAAAGACAAGATTAAGCAAGGCAATGTAAGGATTGAGGATTTAGAGAATAAGAAGAAACAAAAAGAAGAAAGGAAAAAACAAGTTTCAGAATTAGATTTAAGATTAAAAGAGCTTGCTCCTAAATTAGAAGATATTGGAAGAAAAATAAATGAGAGTAAAGAAGGATTAAAACAAATTGAAGAAAAGATAAAAGAGCAGCTTGGTATTAAGAAGGAATTAGAGCTTTGTGATGTTCAATTAAGGAATAAATTAGAACAAAGAGAAGAAAATAAAAAAAGAGAAGAAGAATTTACAAAACAGATAAATTTATTGAAAGAAGAGGTAAAAGGAAAAACAGAGGTGAACATTGAGAAATTAAGAGAAGAGATAAGAGAAAATGAAAAACAAATTGAAAGTGAAAATAAGAAGATTTTTGAGACAAGGAGTAAAATAAATGAATTTGAAATTAGGAAAAGAAATTCTTCTGAAATAAAAACAAAGATTTTGAGTATAAATAAATGCCCTACTTGTGAGCAAGATGTTAGCAAAGAGTATAAAGAATCTGTTTTAACAAGAGAAAATCAACTCATACAAAAGTGTGATATAAGAATTAAGGAATTAACTGAGGAAATTGCTGGAGTAGAAAGAAGACTTCAAGTTTATAATCAAGAATTAAATAATAAGAAAAAGAACGAGCAAGAGTTTTCTGTTATTAAATTGAGGATTGATAGTTTAAAAGAAAAAGAGAATAATCTGAAGAATATTTCTTTGATGCAAGAAAAGATTAAGGAAGAGATTGGAAGGATTAACACTAAGAAATTAGAATTAAGTAAAAAGGTTGTAGAGGATAATGAGATAGAAGAGGCTAATAATAAATTAAGACAAAAAATTGACTCTTTAGTAAATGAAGATACTAATTTGAAAATTAGTAAAGCAAAGTTTGAAAGAGAAAAAGAGGTTATTAATAGAGACTTAGTTGTTCTTGATAAAGAGATTGAAGAGAAGATTAAGATTAAGAAAAGAATAGGTTATATTGTTGAATTACAGAATTGGTTTGACAGTTATTTTATTAAGTTAATGAGTACAATAGAGAAACAAGTTATGTTGAATATTTATCATGAGTTTAATGAGTTATTTCAGAACTGGTTTGGAATGTTAATGGAAGATGAAAGTATTTCAGCAAGATTGGATGAAGAATTTATACCTATAATTGAGCAAAATGGATATGAAACTGATATTAGTCATTTAAGCGGTGGAGAGAGAACAGCTGCTGCTTTGGCTTATAGATTAGCTTTGAACAAGGTTATTAATGATTTAATGAAAGGCATTAAAACAAAGGATATGATAATTCTTGATGAACCTACAGATGGCTTTAGTTCAGAGCAACTTGATAAGGTCAGAGATGTTCTAGAGCAGATTGGTGTAAATCAAACAATTATTGTTTCGCATGAAAGCAAAATCGAGAGTTTTGTTGATAATGTTATCAGGATAAATAAGAATGAGCATGTTAGTGAGGTTATTTAGAATAAAGAAGGCGGTAGCCGGAGCGTTCTAGATCCCAACGCAGTTGGGCACCCAGCGCTTTGCGACTAACCACCCCAACATATTGTATAAGATTTCTGAATATTTATATCTTCGGTATATACACTATATTATATATGAAACTTTTTATATAACTTTAATTTTGCCTTTCCAAAAATGGTGACTTTAAAAGATAATGTAATGAGAATTAATCTCAAAAGAGAAGTTGATAATTCTTATGATGTTATTGCTGGAGACGGCATGTTAGATCAGCTTAGGGAAGATCTAGAGCAGAAAAGATTCGGTTCAAAAGTAGCAATTGTTGTTTCTCAGTATTTTAACTCACCTTTTAGTATTGATGATTTAAAGCCAAAAGGAGTAGATGTAAGGGTTTATGAAGATACTTTTGAAAATTCAGCTATACAGGCTTTAGCTATAATTGGAGATATGTCTAAAAATGACTTTGGAAGAGATTCTGTTGTATTATCAGTTGGAAACAATGATCTTGCTGGATTTGTTGCTGCTTATTTTAACAGGGGAATTAATTTATTAGCAATTCAACGGAATGATTTTGTAGAACAGGATTTTCATATAAGATGTTCTAACAGCAATGTTGGGATTAAAGCTAACAAAATCCCAAAAAGAGTATATAATCTTTCAGGTGAAAGAAATAGGTATGTTGAATTAAAAAAATTAGTTGATGATTCTTATGATATTGTTTTTACAGGAAACTTATTTGAGAAAGTTGCATATGAGCTTGCACAATGCTCGCTGTTTTCTAGACATTCAAGATATGCAATAATTACTGATTCAAATGTAAGGAAATATCAAGCAGGCAAGCTAGAAGAAGAAATTAAATCTAGAGGACTTGACACAAAGATATTCTCTTTTGAAGCAGGAGAACCAAACAAGACTTTTGAAACATGCGAAAGAGTTATACAAGATATAACAGAATTTGGATATGCTGACTGTCTAATACTTGCTTTAGGAGGAGGAGTTGTTGGAGATATGGCTGGATTTATTGCAGAAATGACAGATGTTCCTTATATCCAGATTCCAACTACTGTTTTAGCTCAAGCAGATTCTTCTGTTGGTGGAAAGACAGCTGTTGACACTAAATATGGAAAAAATTTAATTGGAGCATTCAGACAGCCTAATGGAGTTTATATAAGCACATGGCCTTTTGAAACTTTAGATGAGCGGCAGTATAGATCTGGATTTGCTGAAGTCATTAAACATGGAATTATTAAAGATGGTATATTCTCTACTTTTTTAAATGCAAATGTAGACAGAGTATTAAGAAGAGATCAAGAGATATTAAGAAAAATTGCAGAGTTTAACTGCAGAGTCAAAGGAAATGTTGTTGAAGAAGATCCTCATGAAAAGGGATTAAGGAGAATATTAAATTATGGACATACTCTTGGGCATGCAATTGAAAAGATAAGCATAGAAAGATTCCAAAAGGGATTAAGTGATGATTATTTACTGCATGGAGAAGCTGTTTCTATTGGAATGGCTCTTGCTGGAGATATTGCCACAAATTATGGTTATCCAAGAGAACATTTAGAATTACAGAATAAGCTATTAGTAAAATTTGGACTGCCAATTAAGATTCCTGAAGGAATCACTAATGATGATATAATGAAGGTTACAACTACTGACAAAAAAGCTAAAAACGGAAAAGCGAGATATACTCTTCCAATAGCAAATGGAGAAATGAACACTTTTGATGGAGCTTATGCAACTTATGTTGAAAATGATGTTGTTATGAAGGCTCTTAATGAAACTAGATGATTTTGTTCATATCTTATTCTTATTATGCTTGTAGAAAACTTTATATATGAGATAAATAAAAATAAACATGTGAGAGGTGTATGAAAAAATATCTTTTATTTGCAATTATATTTATGTTAAGTGCTGTAGCTGTTTCTGCACAAGATTATGATATAAAGGTAACACCTATTACTGATAGTATATATTTAGAAGAAGCTGCTGAATTTGAGATAAAGATAACAAACTATCTTACAACTATACAGAATTTTAGAGTATATTCTTCTGAGGTTGAATGGAATGTTCCTTCTATTACTATAAAGGTTTATCCTGAAAGTGAAACAACTGAAAGACTTTTAATAACACCAACAAAATATGTTGGGCCAGGAATGTATGGAATGAAACTCAATATAAGAAAGGAAGAGAGTGATGAATTAGTAGAAGAGGTGTTAATTATACATGTTAAACCTCCAGGACAAGCAGTGAGTGAGTATTTGCCTTCTGTAAGAATGACTTATGAAGTAGCAGATAAAATTGATCCAAAAGATATGATCTCAATTAAGGTTATATTAGAGAATCAAAATATATTGAATCTTACAGATTTAGTAATCAAAATTAGAGGTGATATAGCTGTATTTAATACAGAGCGAAATGTTCAATTAAAACCTCTAGAAACAAAGGATGTTGATTTTAAATATAATTTAGATCCATTGCAGGCTCCAGGCAAGTATAAATTGTATTTTGAACTTCTGAAAGGAGATAAGATAATTGATTCAACTGAACCAAAGGTAATAGAGATAGGAAAAATAAGCAATGGTTTTAAAGAAGAAATAAAAAAAGAAACTGTCTTTTTTAAAACTGTAGTTGAGGCAATATATTCTAGCAGTTCTAATGTTAAAGAGAGGCAGACAATAAAGATTCCTGTTAGTTGGGTAAAAGGCTTGTTTACAGAAACTATTCCAGAATCAGAAGAATTAAAAGAGGATGGAAAAAGATATCTGGTTATTGATATTGAATTAGAGCCAGGGGAAACTAAAGCAGTTTTTATAATAACTAATTATAGAATGGTTGTTTATGTTGTTATATTTCTTGTTTTTATTGCTTTATTATTTTATATAACAAAAAGCCCTGTAAAGATAAGAAAAGGGATAGCTGAGGTTAAGACAGAAGAAGGAGGCATATCATCATTAAAGATTATGCTGCAAATAACAAGTTTGTCAAAGAGGCCAATAAAACATGTTGATATTGTTGATAATATTCCAAGCATAGCTGAACTTCGTAAAGAATTTATTCCAGGAACATTAAAACCAACAAAGATGCTAAAACATCCTAAGAAAGGAACTGTATTAACATGGGAGGTTGGAGAATTAGGACCTAAGGAAGAAAGGATAATAAGTTATAATATCAGGTCAAAATTAAGTATATTAGGTAGTTTCAGGCTGCCAAGAGCAAAAATCATAATAAAAGCAAAAGGCAAGGAAAAGCATGTTTATTCTAATATAGTAGGTATTGAGGTTTAATCGTAAATTACAAAAATCAAAGATTTTGGCATCTCTTAGAAATCTTTGATTTCAAAGAGATTTTTGAATTTACGAAAATAAATTTTCGTAAACTTTTTAAAGCAAATAATTTCCTTTCTTCTTATTCCCCGCTTAGCTCAGACTCTTAATAACAAAGAGGAGCAATGGCTAGAGCACTCGGCTGTAGGTTTAAAACCACTCATTGACTTTGCTAAATGCTTGGAATGAAGATGAGTCAGCTGATACCGAGGGATCGGTGGTTCGACTCCGCCAGCGGGGATTCTTTTCTTTTAAAAAAACTGCTAAATTAGTCAAATTTTTGTAAAAAAACGTTAAAAAAGAGTAACATACAAAACACTAAAAAGCATTTTGAAGTTGCAGAAATACTTATATTTCCGCAACATTTATAAATGATGGCAAAATTCTTTTGTTTCAATGGGTATAAAATCTTTCTCTAGTCAGAAATATCTAAAAATAGATAAATTAAGCTAGAGATTATAATATAGGGCCATTTAAAATTGCCCTGGTAGTGTAGTGGCCTATCATGGGGCCCTGTCGAGGCCCCGACCCGGGTTCGACACATGAGCGAAAATCCCGGCCAGGGCGTTGGGCCGGTAGCTCAGCCTGGTAGAGCACTGCACTTTTAAGACCTTGGATGTAAAACTAAGGTAAAGGACATGCAGTGGTCGCGAGTTCGAATCTCGTCCGGCCCACCATTTTAATCTCAGGAAAATAAAGATGGCAAAAAGGAAAAAGATAATCATAAAGAAACATGTTTTAATGCCAGAGCATATTAAGCTTTCTGAAAAAGAAAAACAAGAACTGTTTGAAAAATATAATATTTCTTTGAAAGAATTACCAAAAATCAAAAAGGATGATCCTGCTATTGTGTCACTTAATGTCAAGGTTGGAGATATTATTAAGATAATTAGAATAAGCCCGACAGCTGGTGAATCTATTTTTTATAGAGGCGTTGTAAGTGAATAAGAATATATTAATAAAAAAATATTTTGAAGAACAGAGTTTTGTTGATTCAACAATTGAATCTTATAATAACTTTATAGAGAAAGAACTCCAAAATATTATAAGTGAAAATAAAGAGATTGAACCAACAATAATTCCCCCTGATATTGAAGAATTTAAAATAAGATTTGATAAGATATGGGTCACTAAGCCAGAGATAACAGAAGCAGACGGAAGTAAGAGAGCAATTTATCCGATGGAGGCAAGGCTAAGAAAGTTAAGTTACAGTGCTCCTGTTTATATTGAGGTAAGTGCTCATATAAATGGAGTACAGCGTGAATCATTTACAACTTTGCTTGGTAATATCCCGGTTATGCTGAAAAGCAAATACTGCCATTTAAATAGTCTAAGCAAAGAAGATTTAATTAAACAAGGAGAAGATCCTGATGATCCTGGAGGATATTTTATAATTAATGGAACTGAAAAGGTATTGATAATAGTTGAGGATCTTGCTGCAAATAGATTTTTAGTAAGCAAGGAATCAATTGGACCAAGCCCATATGTTGGTAAGATTTTTTCTGAAAGAGGAGCATTTAAGATTCCACATACAATTGAAAGAACAAAAGAGAGCATATTCTATTTAAGTTTTACAAGAGTAAAAAGAGTGCCGATAGTAATGATGTTAAAAGCACTTGGAATATTGAAAGATGAAGAGATTATGACTATGATTTCAAGTGAGAAAAGTTATGATGATGTTCTAACTAATTTATATGAATTTGTTGATATTAAAACAGAAGAAGAGGCTCTTGATAGAATAGCAAAAATGATTGGCATAACTCAATCAAAAGAAATCAGGGTTGAGAGGATGAAGGATATTTTAAACAGATATTTACTGCCTCATGTAGGTGTAACAGAGGACGATAAAAGACTAAAGGCTTATAATTTATGCAAGATGCTGAAAAAGTTTATTGATGTGAGTAATGGAAAACTTCCGGTTGATGATAGAGACCATTATATGAATAAGAGATTAAAAATGGCTGGTAATTTATTAGCTGATCTACTTAGAGTAAATTTAAAGATTTTAATTGGAGATATGTTATATAATTTTCAAAGAATAGTAAAAAGAGGAAAATTTCCATCAATCAAGGTAATTATAAGAGAAAAATTATTGACAAACAGAATATACAGCAGTATGGCAACAGGGGCTTGGGTTGGTGGAAGAAAAGGTATAAGCCAGAGAATACAAAGATTAAATTTCTTGGAATTAATGAGCCATTTACAAAGAGTAATTAGTCCTTTAAGTGCTTCTCAAGAAAATTTTGAGGCAAGGGAACTGCATTGTACACACCTTGGAAGATTATGTCCAATTGAAACTCCTGAAGGAACAAATATTGGATTAAGAAAAAATTTGTCTTTGTTATGCAAAAGCAGTTATGATAGTGATGAGGATGAATTATTAAAAGCACTAAAAGGTTTTGGACTTAAACCAACAAAATAAAATGACAGAAGTATATATTAACAGCAAATTTGTAGGAGAAACTGAAGATTCAGCTCTATTTTGCGAACAGTTTAAGAGTGAACGAAGAAAAGGAAGTATACCAAATAATGCAAATATTTTCTATAATGATAAATCTGATGTTCTTGAAATTGAAAATAGAAAAGGAAGAGCACGAAGGCCATTAATAGTTGTAAAAGATGGTATTCCTCTATTAACTGAAAATCATATTAAGCAATTAGAAAAAGGAGAAATAAGCTGGAATGATCTAGTGCAACAAGGAGTAATTGAATTTTTGGATTCTGCTGAAGAAGAGAATGCTTTGGTTGCTTTTAATGAAAATGAATTAAGAGTAGAGAATACACATTTAGAGATAACCCCTATGAGCATGTTAGGATTAGCAACTTCTTTGGTTCCATATGCTAATCATAGTCCTCCTGCAAGAATAAATATGGGAAGTAAGAATCAAAAACAGGCTTTAGGATTTTATGCTTCAAATTTTTTAGTTAGGATGGATATGGATGTTAATTTGCTCCATAGTCCACAGATTCCAATTGTTAAAACAATGATGCATAGCATATATAGCGATGAACTGCATCCATCAGGGCAAAATATTATTGTTGCAGTAATGAGTTATGAAGGATATAATATGGAGGATTCTATTATTTTAAATAAAGGCAGCATTGACAGAGGATTTGGAAGAAGCACTTATTACAGACCAAGTATTGCTGAAGAATTGAGATACAGCGGAGGATTAGTGGATGATGTTAGTATTCCTGATAAGGATGTTAAAGGATATAAAAGCGAGCATGATTATAGATACTTAGAAAAGGATGGTATTATTTATCCTGAAGCACAAATAGCTGAAGGAGATGTTGTAATTGGCAAAACAAGCCCTCCTAGATTTTTAAGCAGCTTGGATGAATATAATCTAGCTGCTGCTACCAGAAGAGAAAGTTCTGTGTCAATTGCTCATGGCGAGCAAGGAGTTGTTGATTTTGTTTTAGTTACTGAAAATGCAGAAGGAAATAAACTTGTCCAGGTTAGACTTAGAGATCAAAGAATTCCAGAGATTGGAGATAAATTTACAAGCAGACACGGTCAGAAAGGAATTGTAGGGCTAATAGTTCCAGAAGGAGATATGCCTTTTTCATCTTCTGGCATAATTCCTGATTTAATATTCTCTCCACATTCTGTTCCTTCTAGAATGACTATATCTCATATGATTGAATTGATTGCTGGAAAGACAGGAGCTTTATCAGGAAGATATATTGATGGAACTACATTTGATTCTGAGCCTGAAGAAGAACTAAGAAAAGAATTATTATCATTAGGATTTAGAGAAGATGGATTTGAAACTCTTTATAATGGACAAACTGGAGAAGAATTTAAGGTTAGGATTTATATTGGAAATATGTATTATTTGAAATTAAAGCATATGGTTGCAAACAAGATACATGCCAGAGCAAGAGGCCCAATACAGCTGCTTACAAGACAGCCAACAGAAGGAAGAGCAAAAGAAGGAGGATTAAGATTAGGAGAGATGGAGAAGGATACATTCGTTGCACACGGTGCTTCATTATTGCTTAAAGAAAGATTTGATTCTGACAAGACAATTGTTCCTGTATGCGAGAAATGCGGGCTAATAGCTATATATGATGAAAAACAAAACAAAAGTTTCTGCCCTGTATGCGGAGATGTTGAGGTCAGCAATATTGAGGTTAGTTATGCATTTAAATTAGTTTTGGATGAGTTCAAATCATTATGTGTTTATCCTGCTTTAAAATTAAAAAATAAATATTAGATAAAATGGAAGAAGAAAAGGTATCAGAAAGAAGGGAAGAAGAGATTATATCTCCACAAAATTATATTTATAAAAAGGTTGAGAAAATTATTTTTTCTGTTTTCAGCTCGCAGCAGATAAAAAAGATGGCTTCTGCAAAGATTGTCACTCCTGAACTTTATGATAAAGAAGGTTATCCAGTTGATGGAGGATTGATGGATATAAGGTTAGGAGTAATTGATCCTGGTTTAAGATGTAAGACCTGCAGAAGCAAATTAAAGGAATGCAACGGCCATTTTGGATATATTGAATTAGCTAGACCAATTGTACATATAAGTTTTGTTAATATTGTATTAGATTTATTGAGAAGCTCTTGCAAGGAATGCGGAAGGGTTTTGATACCTCAAAATAAGATTGATAAGATTATGGCTGATTTAGATAAAATAGAAGAGGAAGAAGGCGGACTTGAGGCAAGAAGGGATGCAATAAAAAAGATTATTTCTAATCTAAGAACAATTAACAAATGCCCTTACTGTAAAGCAAGGCAACAAAAGATAAAATTAGAAAAGCCTACTACTTTTATGGAAAATGAGAAAAAGATTAGTCCTATTGAAGTAAGAACTAGATTAGAAAAGATACCAGATGAAGACTTAGAGATATTTGGATTAAATCCTAAATCCATAAGACCAGAATGGATGGTTTTAACAGTATTACCAATACCTCCTGTAACTATGAGGCCTTCTATTACTCTTGAAACAGGAGAAAGAAGTGAAGATGATTTAACACATAAATTAGGAGATATAGTCAGGATAAATCAAAGGTTGTTTGAGAATATAAATGCAGGAGCTCCTGAGATAATTATAGAGGATTTATGGGATTTATTACAGTATCATGTAACTACATTTTTTGATAATAATGTTGCTCAATTACCTCCTGCTAGACATAGATCTGGACAACCACTAAAGACAATTACTGAAAGAATCAAAAGTAAAGAAGGACGTATTCGTCATAATTTAGCTGGAAAAAGAACAAACTTTTCCAGCAGAACTGTAATTAGTCCTGATCCAATGCTTGATTTGGATGAAGTAGGACTTCCAAAAAGCGTTGCAATGAAACTTACTATTCCTGAGATAATTAATGTGTGGAATTTTGAATATCTGAAAAGATTTGTTGAAAAAGGCCCTCATAAATATCCTGGTGCAAATTACATAGTAAGACCAGATGGCAAGAAAAAGAAGATAACAGATGATACAAAAGAAGCTTTATTAGAAGAAATAAAACCAGGTTATGCTGTTGAAAGACATTTGATGAATGGGGATATAGCTATATTTAACAGACAGCCTTCACTGCACAGGATGAGTATGATGAGCCATAGAGTCAAGGTATTACCTGGGAAGACATTTAGATTGAATCCTGCGGTATGCGCTCCTTATAATGCTGATTTTGATGGAGATGAAATGAATATCCATATTCCTCAGACAGAGGAAGCTAGGGCAGAAGCAGAGCAATTAATGCAGGTTAAAACACAGTTGATCAGTCCAAGATATGGATTGAGTATTATTGGCTGTATACAAGATGCAGTAAGTGGAAATTATTTATTAACAAAAGAAATGGAGATAGGCAGAGAAGAAGCAGTTGATATGCTTTATAAGATAGGAATTAATGATTTTTCAAAGCTTCCAAATAAAGCAAAGGTTAATGGAAGAGAGATTTTTTCTGTTCT
>JAHWIT010000068.1 GCA_019322455.1 Candidatus Woesearchaeota archaeon | reverse complement strand
GCAGTATCAAATGAATTTAAAGGAATCCTGGCAATATTGACCCATAAATCTGCATCTACTTTGGCAAGTGAATTCAAGAAAAATAATATAGATGATTCAAACTATTGCTTCATTGATTTTGTAGAGGAGGATAATAAGCCAAAGAAATGCTTTACAATCCCCTGTCTTTCTGCTTTGACAGAGTTAGCTCTCAAAATAGAAAAGATAAAAAAAGCGCATAAAATAGACTTAATAATATTGGACAATGTATCAACCATGATAATCTATAATGACAATGTAACTATATTAAAATTCCTGCATAATATGATGATAAAGACCAGAAAAAAAAGTGGAAAAGCGATTTATTCAATCCTGAAAGAAGGCAATGAAAAATTAATAGCAGACATATCATTATTTGCAGATGAGATAGCAGAAATTTAGAGTTATTTTATTATGATTCAAAGACAATTAAAGATATATCTCTATTTGTTGATAAAATTGTAAATGTATGATATACTCCTGTAAGGAGAGAATCAACTTAACTCCATTAGAAATATATAAATTCTTAAATATGTGATTTAATAACATAAAAACTATGCTGATAGACAAAAAACTTTTGTTGTTTGGAGGAAAAGGAGGAGTTGGAAAAACAAGCTGTGCAGCTGCTGCCTCTATTTACTCTGCTTCCAAAGGAAAAAGGACTTTAATCCTATCAACAGATCCAGCGCATTCCTTAAGCGACAGTTTTGAAAAACAGATAGGAGATGAAATAACAAATATCAGGGAAAATCTGGATGCATTAGAGATAGATGCTGAATCATTATTAAAAGATAACAAGGAACAATATGGCAGCTTAATAAAACAGATAGCTGATGAAGGCAAGATAAAGATGAAATTAAAATTTGGAAAAATACCAAAATCACTAAAAACCGACAATTACTGGGTTAAGCAAATACTTAACAACCTTATTGGCAATGCAACTAAATTCACAAAAAAAGGGTTTGTTGAAGTAAAAGCGTCTTGTAGAGATAAAGATATTATTATTGGCGTAAGAGATACAGGAATAGGCATATCAAAAGAAAATATTCCTAAACTCTTCAATAAATTCTTTCAGGTAAGCTCTAAACCAGAAACAAGAGAATTTGAAGGAACAGGCCTTGGCTTAAGCATATGCAAACATGCTGTTGAGGCATTAGGCGGTAAAATCTGGGTTAAAAGCGAGTTAGGAAAAGGAAGTACATTTAGCTTTAGCCTGCCACTTAAAGCGCGAGGAGGGGGTGATTAAATATTTGAGTGTATATTAAAAATATATAAAAGAGGGTTAAAATGAACAAAGCAAAAGAATCCAGGAAATTAATCGAAAAGATAGATAAGATTAAACAGCAAAACTTGTTTGATTTAATCTTGCGTACAATTCCTAATGGGGTGGATATTGTTGATGAAAACCTTAATATCCTATTTATGAATAAACTATTTACAGATGCTTTTGGCAAGAAAGCTATCGGCAAGAAATGCTACAAAATTTATAGAGACAATAAAAAACAATGCGAGCTTTGCCCATTAAAAAAGCCAATCGAAGTAGGAGGAACAAAAACATTGGTTACTTCTGGAGTTGCTGGCAACAGAATATTTGAGATAAAGCATACTGGTATGATGTTGCCAAATGGAAAAAAAGCTGTTTTAGAGATATTCAATGATATAACAGAAAAAAAGAAAGCTGAAGAAGAAATCAAAAAAGCAAAAGCTTACTCGGAAAATCTTATTTCTTCTATGGCTGATGGTTTATGGGTGCTTGATGTAAAAGGTAATAGTTTAGATGTTAATCAGGCAACTCTGAATATCTTTGGCTACAAGAGCAAGACTGTGCTAATGAAGAAAAATCCAATTGAAGTTACAGCCAAAAGGGATTTGCCAAAAACCTTAGAGCTTATTAAGGAAACCTTCAAAACAGGCTCTGCTAGTGGAGAGACTACTGGCATGAGAAAAGACGGAAAAGAAATACCAATATGGATTAAAACTTCGGTTATGAAAGATTTGCAAGGGAAAATAACAGGACAATTTGCTGTAATAAGTGACATAACAGAAATAAAGAAAGCTGAAGAAGAAATAAAACGAAGTGAAGAAAAATTCAGAAACCTCGCAGAGAACCTTAATGAATTGGTATACAAATCAGATCCAAAGACATTTACATCAACTTATGTAAATCCTGCTGTTAAGAAAATCTACGGCTATACTCATCAAGAGTGGATTAAAAATCCTAAGTTATGGGAGAATACACTTCATCCTGATGACAAAAAAAGAGTTTTAGCTGAAATTGGAAAGGCAACTAAAACATACCTTCCTTATGAAATAGAGTACAGAATTATTAGGAAAGATAAAAAAATAAGGCATGTTGTTGATAGAGGAAGCTGGCAAAAAGATGCTAAAGGAAATGTTATATCTTTAAATGGAATTCTGTATGACACGACAGAGAGAGAAAAAGTAGAAGAAGCTTTAAAAGAATCAGAAGAAAGATACAGAGATTTATTTGAAAATGCAAATGACCTGATCCAATGTGTTGACAAGGATGGAAACTTTGTTTATGTGAATAAAAAATGGAAACAGATTCTTGGCTATTCTGATAAAGAGCTTAAGAAAATTAGATTGATGGATATTCTAAGAAAAGACCAGATCCCTCATTGTATAAAACTTTTCAAGAAAGTCAGTGCAGGGCAAACATTAGAAAATGTTGAAACTGTATTCGTGACAAAAGACGGAAAAGAAGTGCTTGTAAGAGGTAATGTTAATGCGCATATAAAAAACAGCAAGTTTATTGCTACGAGAGCAATTTTTAGAGATGTAACCAAGCAAAAGAAAGCAGAACAAGAAATAAAGAAGTTAAATGAAGAACTACAGCTGTTGGATAGAGCAAAAAATATCTTCCTTAGGTCAAATGCGCATGAGTTAAAAACACCTCTTATATCTGCTATAGCCCTTTCGCAACTGCTGCAGCAGGAAAAGCTTGGCAATATTAATAAAAAACAGAAAGATGCTTTAAAGGTAATTGTTAGTAGTGCAAAGAGGCTGAATAATTCAATCTCAAGTATTATTGATCTATCAAAACTACAATCAGGAAAGATCACTTCAAACATCACTGATGTTAATCTAGCAGAAATAATAGAAACAGAAATTTTATTTGTAAAGCAAATTGCAAAGGAAAAAGGAGCAAAGATAAGATATGATATAAAGATACCCAAGATAATAAAGACAGACAGCTACTGGGTAAGGCAGATCATTAATAACTTTATTAGCAATGCGATAAAATACACAAAAAATAATATCAGTATAAAAGCGTTTGTCAAAGGCAAGGATATTGTTGTAAGCATCAGCGATAATGGTAGTGGGATAGCAGAAAAAGATACCCAAAAGATATTTGATAAATTCTATCAGATTAACAAAACAGAAAAGACAGTTAAAGGAGTCAAAAGCACTGGTCTTGGCTTAAGCATATGTAAACAAGCTATAGAAACATTGGGTGGCAAAATATGGGTTAAAAGCAAGCTTAAAAAAGGTTCTACTTTTAGTTTTAGCTTGCCTATTAAAAAATAGATTTTAAATTTTTTCTTATAGTTTTAGGATAATGCCCCTCTCTTAATTCCAGAAGTAAAAAAACAATATTAATCAGATGTGCTTATCAGATGTATTAATCAGATGTGCGAACTGCATGTGGAAAAAAGCAGATTTGGAAAGGCAAATGTTTGAAAAAGAAGATAAAGAAGAAGAGCTTAATAAAGAAGAGGAATAAATGGCAGACTGGAAAGAAGAAATAACTGAAATATTAAAACAACACCCTCAGGGATTGTCAATAAAGGATCTTGCTGAAAAAACAAGCACATCCAGGATTACTATTTCTCTAGCATTAGCTGAATTAAAAGGAGAGGATAAAATAGTGATAAGGAAAGTAGCAGCTGCAAAACTGCATTACTGGAAAGAGGATAATAATGGCTGAAACAAAAAAACCAAAGCTCTACTTTGGAGGAGGATTGTTGAATAAGATAAATCAAAAGAAATCAATCTCTCAGACTGAAATTAAGATAGAAAAGATCCAGAAACCAGAGATAATTCCAAAAAAAGGACTAATAATAAAGAAAGAAGAATCCAAAGATGATTTCAAAGAAATGCATGAGCATAAACCTTTTGGCCATATTAAACCTCATATAAAAGGGAATATAAAAATAAAACATAATCCAGGTAAATCAAAAATACAGAGAGAGTCAACAGGTATTCCTGGACTAGATGATACAATTGAAGGCGGATTAAAAAAAGACTCTGTTATTTTAGTTGGAGGATGTGCTGGTTCTGGAAAATCAATCTTTGCATTGCAGTTTATTATTAATGGAATTTCAAAATTCAATGAGCCAGGTGTATATGTAACTTTTGAAGAAAACAAACAAGAAGTCTATGAAGACATGCTAAGATTTGGATGGAATCTAGCTGAACTAGAAAAACAAGGCAAATTTGCTTTTATAAGATATACTCCGGAACAGGTTGGAAAAGTGCTGAAGACAGGCGGAGGAATCATAAGGGATATTGTGGATAAAATAAAAGCAAAAAGAATTGTTATTGACAGTATATCTGCTTTTACTCTGCTTCATGAAAATGAATTGGCAAAAAGAGAAGCTTGCTTAGATCTATTTAAAATCCTAAGAAGATGGAAATGCACAACATTAGTCGTTGGCCAGTATTATGCAGCTGAAGAAAGGCATGAGTCAACTGCAGTTGAATTTGAAGTGGATGGCATTATCTGGCTTTATAATATTAAAAAAGAAAATATCAGAGTAAGGGCAATTGAAGTCTTTAAGATGAGAGGAACAAAGCATTCTGCTAAGATATTCCCATTTGAAATAACAGATGAAGGAATAGTAGTTTATCCTGAGGAAACTGTTTTTTAAGATGAAGAAAACTACAAAAATCAAAGATTTTTGTCGGCTTAGAATTTTCTCTAAAAATTCTAAGAAATCCCAAGCAGCAATGGAAATGATTATCATTCTAGCAGTTGGTCTCATAATCCTTGGTTCAGTACTTGTTGTCAATAATAAAATAATGACAGGAACCTCTGGCAGGATTGAGTCAACAAAAGCAAGGACAGCAGTAGATACTTTATCAGATTCTGCTGAATTAGTTTACCAGCAGGGAGTTGGCTCAAGAACAAGGGTTTTTGTAGCTTTGCCTGATGAGATTCAAAGCTTTAATGCTTCTGGTCAAACCTTAAACATGCAGTTGTATGCTGGAGGAAGCTTAAAAGATGTTTATAGAAGCCTGGATTTCAATGTTTCAGGAACTTTGCCAAGTGAAGAAGGAAATTATTGGATTTATGTTGAAGCAAAACAAGGGTATGTGGATTTTAGCGAGAATATAACCTCTTAAAATGAAATCAAAATCCCAAATCTCAGCAGAATTTATCATAATCGCTTCTGTATCATTGGTTGTTTTCCTGATAATGTTTTCAATCATTGATAAAAGAAATGATGAATTATATTCAGAAAGAACAATGTTGTATGCAAGAATGGAATCAGATAAATTAGCAAGCAGCATTAATACAATCTTCTTGGCAGGAGGTGGAGCACAGAAAACAATATCACTTCCAGAAACATTAAGGGATGATAAAAATTATACAATAAACATTTATCCAACACATCATTTAGTTGAAATTATTTGGAATTCTTTAGGAAAAAACAAGCAATATACTTCTATATTAATAACAGCAGATATAACTGGAAATTTAACTTCATTGAAAAATATAACATTAATAATCTCAAACAGTGATGGAGGTATTGTAATTGGATAAAGCACAGATATTTTCATTAGATGCAATTATTGCAGCAGGAATCTTCATCTTAATACTTTTATCAGCAGCATTAATATGGAATTACAGCAGAGAGAAGATTTCAATTGAAGAAACAAGGAATGATATGGAGATAATAGCAAGAAATGCATTATCTGTTTTAATAGAAACAAAAGGAAATCCAAAAAACTGGACTAGCTATACTTTTAACCAGATAAATATTCATTCAATAGGCCTTGCAGAAGAATTTTTAATATTAAATCAAACAAAAATTAATTCATTGTCGTCAGCTGATTATTCAACAGCAAAAACAATATTAGGAATTTTAGGTTCTAATTATGAATTCAGATTAAACATTGATACATGGAATGGAACCTCTTACATGCCAAATTATACAATAGGAACAGCGCCAAATGCAACAGCTTCTGAAGTTGTTAATATAGAAAGGTTTGCTTTATTAGACAATTTATGGGCAAAAACAACTATGAAATTATGGAAATCATGCGAGGATGCGACATGTTAAAAAAGAAAGCAATAATCTTCAGCTTGGATGCGATATTTGCAATTGTAATAGCTGGAATAATGATCCTTGCCTGCTTTTTTTATTTATCAAAAACAACAACAAATCTTTATCAAAATCAGGATATCTATAAACTCTCATTAGACAGCCTTACAATTCTGGAAAAAGATGAGACATTAAAGACAGCTATAGAAACAAGTTCTGCTACAACTATCCAGCAATTCTTAAATTCCCTTCCAGACCAGCACTGCGGAAATATAACTGTCTATACATCTTTATCAACAGCTGTCCTTTCTAGCCAAAAGACAGGATGCACTGCTAATAATGAATCAACAATTGCAATAAGAAGCTTTATAGCAAATAATTCTAATATCTATTATGCAAAGATGGAGGCTTGGTATAAGTGAACAAGAAGGGAATATTATTTACAATAACAACAATATTCCTTTTGTTTGCAGTATTTATGCTTTCATCAGCTTATTTAATAAGAAATAAAGAACTCCAAAGAACAGCAACATTGTCTTTAGCAGGAGATAAATTAAGTTATATTAAAGATGATGTAACAAACAATATTTATTCTGATTTATTATCAATTAATCTAAGATCTATCTCAAGAGATAGTTATGTTACAGTTGTCTTTAATCATTCTAACTTAACTTCGTCAATAAATCATGAACAGTTGATGCAGGATTACAAAACTTTTGTTGAAGGAGATTATTCAAATCTAAACAATATCAATGTAAATTTAGATGGATTTAACAATTCTTTTATATTATATCCTTATAATAGTACATTTATCATAGATAGTAATATAATTTATGTTTATACAATTAATCCAGATAATATAAACAAAATAAAACTGATTATAGATACTGATGAAGCTACTTTAAATACAAGTCAAGGACAGCCAGGAAATACAGGAGACGTCGAAGTTGAGATAGAACTTGCTCATAGTGGTGGAGAATTTAATCCTACATCTGATTTAGATCCAACTGCAGCTAATAATCCTTTTTATGTTAATTTTGCAGACGGTTCAAGGATTGAAATTAATTTTGGTTTATTCAACGGCCAGAATGGTGTTTTAAGAATAAATGCCTCACAACTAAAAGCAGATATCTTTCATTTAGAGTACAGATATAACCTATTATCAGAAAAAGTTATTATAAAAGGAGGCAATATCTCAATAACTTCTGCTATAGAAAACATCACAAAACAAACAGAAATAATTCTTGCAGAAGAATAAAGTAAAAACATTATCTTACTTAAGAAGTAAAAACAAATATTTTTATTTTTTTGTATAAGAAATAAGTTATATGTTCTGATTATTCAAGAATTAATGTCTGATACTAAAAATATACTACAGCCTCTTTTTGAGATAGGACTTAGCAAATATGAAGCAAAGGTTTACTTAACCTTAATCAGTGAAGGTGTTTCAACAGCCAAGGGTATATCAGATATAACTGGAATTCCTTACGGCAAGGTATATGAGATAATTAATTCTTTGTCTTATAAAGGATTTGCAATGATTCTTCCTACAAAGCCAATGAAGTACAGGGCAGTATCCCCTTATCAAGCAATACAGACAGCAAAAAAGAATGCTGAGGAGAAGTACAACAAAATAGAGAATCAATTTATTGAATTAAGCCAGTGCTTTAAGAAAAACAAGCAGTTTATAGGCTCAAAAACAGCTTTTAATATTATCACAGGAAGGTCAAATGTTGTGAATAAGATAGAAGAGATGATTAAGAAAGCCAAGAATAATATTAATATATACTGCACAGCAAATACTTTGTCAAGATTAGTTCTTCATAAGGATGCATTAAAAGAAGCAGTTGATAGAGGAATTAAGGTTAATATAGCAGGAATTATCAACAAAGAGAATCTGCAGGAAATAGATTCTTTAAATTTTTGTGAAATAAAATATATTCAGAAAACCAATAATAATCTGTTTTCTGTAGACGGAAAAGAAAGCATGATAATAGAGCCAACTCCTGATGATGACAATATAATCTATGGAAGGGATTTTGGGATAATTGCAGCAAGCGGTTCATTTACTAAATTTTTAGATAGTTTTTTTATTTCTAATTTTATAAAGGCTAAACAAGTTAATTTAGGTGAATAATTCAATTGTCCATTCCCATAATTCTCTAAAAAAACTTCTTTTTTCAATTTTTTCTACGATTTTTCCTGTTATTTGATTTTCTTCTACTTCAGTTGTTTTATTTTCTGTTATGGAATTGTTTTCTACAGTAGAATTTAATTCATAGAAACATAATTTACTTGTGCTGTTGCATCTGTCAATTGTGCTGATATTATTGTCATTACATTCTATGTCTAATTTGCATATTGGTTTCTCAGACTGACAATCTTCATCTTCAGTTGTATTACAGCTGTTTGGACAGCAGCTATCATTATGTATACATTCTGTTATTTTTTCATTATAACATAATTTTGGAAAGTCTGAACAATAATCTTTTGTGCAAGGATCTTCGTCTTCACATTTTTCATCATTATAGCATTTTAGATCTTCTGATTTAACACAGCTTTTTTCATAGCATACATAACTGTTGGAGCAATTACAGTCAGCGCAGCAATTTCTGCTGTTTTCTAAAGGGCTTTCGCATTCATCATTACCGCAAGTGTAATCGATTGATATGTTTATTTCAATTGATTCATCTCTAAAATTTGTCCATTCATAGTATATTCCTGGAGAAAAATGCAGTCCTTCAAAATTTTCTGGCTCTATTGTTGAAATAAAATATTTTTCATTATCTATTTTAAACAGCATCTTATTGTTGGATCCAATTGTAACCAGTGTGAAATTTTTTCCGCCAATAATTATACTTTCTCCTACTTCTAGGTTGAGATTATTTTTTGTTTCAGAAAAAACAAGTTTTGGCAATATCATCAAAATTAATAGCAGTATTAGTATTTTCTTCATTATCTTACCTCTTTTTATTGCTTTGTGATTATAACTTATATTTAAATTTATCTTGATATAATTATTCTCTAAAAAAGGATAATGTTTTTCTTACAGTTAATAGTATAAAAAAACAATATAAGATTTCTATAAGAATATTCTTTTATGGTTAGTATGTTTGATATTATTGCAGATATAGTCTTTTTTTTAATGACTTTTGTTATTTTAATTTATGTTTTGATTAGTTTATTCAGCATTAAAAATGGAGTTGATTCTAAGATTGTTGTTCTTTCCAGCCCTATTATTTATCTTGGTTTTTTTATTGTAATGCTTTTTGGCTTGATTAAGTTTTATCAATATTCAAGAGGGTTTAAGAAAAATAAAAAATCAAAAGGTGAGTATAAATGGTTAAAAAGATTTTAGTTGTTGATGATAAAACTGAAGATTTAGATACTATGAAGACGCTTCTTGAAAAAAATGGTTATAAAGTAGCAGTAGCATTAGATGGAACAAAAGCCTTAGAGATTTTAAGAAAAAATAGCTTTGATTTGATTTTGATTGATGTCCTTATGCCAAAACTTTCTGGCTATGATTTATTGAGATTAGTGAGAGAAAAATTGAATCATGGTATAATAATGGTCTATATCTCTATTGTACCTAGACAAGAAGTTGATATGACAGATGTTGATGGTTTTATACAAAAACCCTTCTCTCCTAAATCTTTCTTAAATGAAATCAAAAAAGCACTTTTAAAATTTGGGAGAAATAAAAAATGAAAACCAACAAAAATCAAAAAGATTTTTGAGGTTTCCATCAAAAAATGAAAACCAACAAAAATCAAAAAGATTTTTGAGGTTTCCATCAAAAAATGAAAACCAACAAAAATCAAAAAGATTTTTGAGGTTTCCATTTTTATAAGAGCTAAAAAATGAAAACCAACAAAAATCAAAAAGATTTTTGAGGTTTCCATCAAAAAATGAAAACCAACAAAAATCAGAAATTTTTGAGGTTTCCATTTTTTATAAGAGCTAAAAAATGAAAACCATAATGATTGTGGATGATGAGCCTGATAATATAACAATAATTAAGACAGTTTTGGAATCACATAAATACAATGTAATCTCTGCGGTAAATGGAGATGATTGCTTAGAAAAGTTAAAAAATGGAGCCAAACCTGATTTAATCTTAATGGATATAATGATGCCAGGAACGCCTATAAGAGATGTCATTAAAAAAATAAAGAACATTAAGATTGTTTATTTAACTGTTGTAAGAATGATTGAAGCAGAGAAGCAGGGGCTGTTAGGGCAAAAGAATGTGGTAGGCTATATACAGAAACCATTTGATATCAATGAACTTCTGAAAGAAGTCAAAAAAATAACAGGTTGAAAATGGATACAAAAACAAAGGAAATCAGAGATTTCCGTGGATTTGAAAACATAGTTTTCAAACAATCAGAGATTTTTGGTATGCTTAGAAAAACTAAAGGTTTTTCTGGCACACCGGAAATTTCAAAGAAATTTCCTAGTGTCTCTCAAAAATCATTGGGTGATTTTTGATGGATATCAAGAAAGAATTAGATTCAAGTCAAACAGTGCTTTTGCTTATGCCTGCTATTGATTATAATAGGATTATTATAAATATTCTTAATCAATTGTCTGGACAAAATGTATGTTATATAACATTAAATAAAACATACAATTCTTTGAAAGATCTTTTTAAGAAAAATAAGATGGATACAAGCGGGATTGTTTTTGTAGATGCTATCTCAAAAACAATTAAAGAAGTCCCAAATCAAACAAAAGGCTGTTATTTCTGTTCTTATCCAGGAGCATTGACAGAAATTTCAGTAATGATTTCTAAATTTTTGAAGCACAATTTTGAATATCTTATTTTTGATTCCTTAACAAATCTATTAATATATCAAGAAAAAAATCTTGTTGCTCAGTTTCTTTCTAACCTGGCTAATAAGATCAGAGACAGCAAAACAAAAGCTGTATTTTATGCTTTAGACGTAAAATCGCATGATGAGTTGATCAAAGAAACTGAAATGTTTGTTGATAATGTTATTGCATTGAAAGATACAAATAATAAAAATAAATAAAAGGTGAGATATATGGTTAAAACTAATAAAAATCAAGGATTTTTGAGATTTCCATTTTTTGCTGGAGGCAAAAAATGAAAACAATAATGGTTGTGGATGATGAGCCTGAGGATCTAAAAACTATGAAGTCAGTGCTTGAAAAAGAAGGTTACAATGTTGTAACAGCAGAGGGAGGTGTAGATTTTTTAAAATTGATAACACATAAAGATTTTGATATGGTATTACTGGATATCAGAATGCCAAAACTTTCTGGCTATGATTTATCAAGATTATTAAGAAAAAGATTGAATCGGAAAATAAAAATAATTTATGTTACTATTGTGCCAGAAAAAGAAGTTGCTATGAATAATATTGATGGATTTATACAAAAACCATTTTCTCCTGAATCATTGTTAGATGGAGTTAAAAAAGCTCTTGGAGAAAAAATAATAAGAAGAGGTAAAAAATGAAAACCAACAAAAATCAAATATTTTTGAGATTTCCATTTTTTGCTGGAGGCAAAAAATGAAAACAATAATGGTTGTGGATGATGAGCCTGATAATATTACCACTGTAAAGACAGTTCTGGAATCACATAAATACAATGTAATCTCTGCAGTGAATGGGGATGACTGCCTGAAAAAGTTAAAAAATGGAGCCAAACCTGATTTAATCTTAATGGATATAATGATGCCAGGAACGCCTGTAAGAGATGTCATTAAAAAAATAAAGAACATTAAGATTGCTTATCTAAGTGTTGTAAGAACGTCTGAAGCAGAAAGAGAAGAATTATTAGGGAAAAAGAATGTAATAGACTTTATACAGAAACCATTTGATATCAATGAACTTCTAAAGAAAGTTAAAAAAATAGTAGGTTAAAAATGGACATCAAAAAAGAACTGTCATCAAATCAGACAATACTATTGATTATTGGCAGTTTGGAATATAATGATGAGATTATAAGGACAATCAAGCAGTTATCTGGAAAAAAAATATGCTATATTACTCTAAATAAAACACACAATTCTCTAAGAGAAATTTTTAAAAAAGCTAAAGTAAATATGGAAAACCTAGTGTTCATCGATGCT
>JAHWIT010000067.1 GCA_019322455.1 Candidatus Woesearchaeota archaeon | reverse complement strand
GAATTAAGAGAACTTCAAAGATCAGGCAGAATCGGCAGAATTGAAGTTAATGTTGACACAAGATCAGGAAAAACAAAAGGAGACATAATTATTCCTTCTTCTTTAGACAAAGCAGAAACAAGCATAGTTGGCGCTGCATTAGAAATAATTCAAAGAATCGGCCCTTGTAATGCAAAAATAAAAGTTAATGACATTGAAGATGTAAGAGTCAGTAAAAGAAGTTTTGTTATTGAGAGAGCAAAAGAACTACTAAGGCAATTAACAGAAAAAGTTCTTCCAGACAGCCAGGAATTAGCAGATGAAGTTGCTTATTCAGTAAGAGTTATGGAATTACAGCAATATGGAAAAGATAGGCTTCCTGCAGGTCCAAGTATAGATGATTCAGATGAAATTATTATTGTTGAAGGCAGAGCAGATGTTCTTAATCTATTAAAACATGGCATAAAAAATGCAATAGCTATGAATGGAACATCAACACCAGATACTATAAAAGAATTGACAAAAAAGAAAATAGTTACAGTATTCGTTGATGGTGATCGTGGTGGAGACTTAATAATTAAAGAATTGCTCAATGTAGCAGATCTAGATTATGTTACAAAAGCCCCTGATGGAAAAGAAGTAGAAGAAATAACAAAAAAGGAAATCCACAAAGCTCTTAGAGGAAGGATAACAGCAGAACAAGCAAAAATGGATTTGGGAACCAAATCAAATGGCTATCAAACACACCAAAGTTTTGCAGATAGAAGACCTCAAAGACCAGCAATGACAAGACCAGCTCAACCAAGACAAACAACACCTATGCAAAGATACACTAGAAAAACAACGATTCCACCATTATCAACAGTTCAAAAAACAAAATTCAAAAGCATGTTAGAAGATCTAATTGGAACAAGAGGAGCTTATCTTCTTGATGAAAAATTAACTATCCTTGGCAAAGTGCCAATTAGTGAACTAGGTACAACAGTTAAAAGTCTAAGCAGTGGAATATATGCTATTGTATTTGATGGAATTGTTGATAAAACATTATTAGAAATAGCAGAAAAAGCAAATGTTAGTTATATGGTTGCAATGGACAGCAAAATAACTAGTGTAACAAAAGCAAGAATACTAACTGTTAAAAATCTATAAATTTTATTTTTTTCTTTAATTTCTGCATCTCTCAGCAAAATCTCTAAGTGTAGTCTTTGACATTGCCCCTATTTTATATGCATAAGTTCCAGCACAAATAAATTCAGGGATTCCTCCTTGCAGAACATCATTAAAACATTCTCTCACAATCATCCCTTCTTCCTTGCTTGTCTCAGCCCAAAAGAATTTATAGCCTTCTTCTTCCAAGTCCTCAACAACAGATTTCATACTGTTACAATAAGAGCACCAGTTTGCATGATAGAATATTATTGTATCTTTACTTACACCATAATTGCCTATACAGGTATCTTCAACATCCTCTTCCTCAATATCTTCATCTTCAATACTTTCTTCAAATTCTGTTTCCATTAATTCTAATCCGTTTCCATAATCAATGAGTATCTCTGAATTTGCCTTTAATTTAGTTAAATAATTTTCAAATGCCTTTTTCTGTTTTTCCACCAATAATATATTTTTTATTGATTCTTTAGCTTCTTCAAATGATATAATATCTGATTCTCTCTTAATAACATGCCATCCAAAATCAGTTTTAATAGGATCAGAAATTCCTCCGATTCTCAAATCAAAAACAGCGTCTTCAAATTCTTTTACCATAGTTCCCTTACTAAAAAATCCTAAATCTCCTCCTCTTGCAGAACTTGGTCCAATAGATCTTTCTTCTGCTAATTCAGCAAAATCAACGCCTTTTCTTAATTCCTTCAAAATATCTTGTGCTTCTTCTTCTGTTTCAATTAAAATGTGCCTTGCTCTGATTTGCTCTTCTTTTGCAATATAGCTTTCTTTATTCTTTTCATAATATTCTTCTATCTCAGAATCGCTTATTTCAATTTCAGAAAATAAAGTTTCATTTAAAAACTCTGACATAACTAGTTGATTCTTAAAATAGTTTTCAAAATCATCAAATGAAAATCCACCTTCACTTAACCTATCTTTAAACTGCTCTTCAGTCAATAAGTTTTGATTTAGCATTTCTTTTATTCTTTTATCTACATCTTCATTATCTACATCAATGCCTTGCTTTGCAGCTTCTTCCAGCAATAATTTTTCATTAATCAACTGTTCCAAAATAGCATCTTTTGTAATAATCTGCTTATATTCTTCAGGATAACCCATTATAAAAAATATAAAATTATAATGTTTATCCAATTCTTCAGCAGTTATTTTAACATCATTAACAACAGCCACATTATGTGCCTTTTTTATTGCTAATAATTTCATACTGCCAAATACAGCTAGAACAACAATTATAACAAGCAAAACTAGAATCGCAATTGTTTTTCCAAATTTACTCTTTTTTAATGATTTTTTTGATTTTGATTTAGATCTATTATTCTTTTTAGCCATAAAAACCCCCTCCATCAACAATAATTCATATATTATTAATAAATTTTTTGCTTTTTTTACCCACTTTCAAGTCGTTCCACATATATTTATATGAGCAAACCTAAATTTATTAAATGGCTTACGAGATTGTAATTGGAAGAACTGAAAAAGACAAAGAAAAATATGGCCTTAAAGGAAGTGTCTTTATTGGTAGACATTATGTAAAGATGGGTCAAACAAGATCTCTTTCAAGTGATATTTACTTAGATGTTAACAAATCTCATGTTTTTTTTATATGCGGGAAAAGAGGTTCAGGAAAATCCTACACAATGGGTGCTGTCGCAGAAGGCATGGCTGCTTTGCCAAAAGAAGTATCTTCAAATATCGCTGTTTTAATATTTGATACAATGGGAATATATTGGACAATGAAATATCCTAACCATAAAGATGAAGATCTCCTTAAACAATGGAATCTTGAAGGAAAAGGCCTAGATGTAACAATCTATACTCCAACAGGTTATTTTAAAGATTATAAAGAAAAAGGAATTCCTACAGATTTTCCTTTTTCTATAAAACCATCTGAACTAGCACCAGCTGATTGGTTTAAAGTATTTGAAATAGATCCAAATAAACCAGAAGGAGTGTTGCTTGAAAGAGTTATCCATCAATTAAAAAATACAAAAAAAGAATATTCATTAAATGATATTATTTCTACTATAAAAAAAGATCAAAGAGCAGACACAAACATAAAAGAGCTTGTTGAAAATCTGTTTGAAAAAGCTAAAACCTGGGGATTATTTTCTACAAAAGGAACAAAAATTAAAGATTTAATACAAGGCGGCAAAGTAACTGTTTTAGATATTAGTGTTTATGCTACAATACCTGGCTCTTGGGGTATAAAAGCAATGGTAATTGGTATGATTTCTCAAAAACTGTTTATTGAAAGAATGATAGCAAAGAAAGGAGAAGAATATTCTGCAGTTCATAAAGCTGAAAGATTTTTTGCTGAAGAAGAAGCATCAAAAAAGAAAATGCCTCTGGTCTGGTTAATGCTGGATGAAGCTCATGAATTCCTTCCTAATGTAGGAGAAACAGCTGCTTCAGATGCTTTAATCACAATATTAAGAGAAGGAAGACAGCCTGGAATCTCTCTTGTTCTAGTTACACAGCAGCCTGGAAAAATCCATACAGATGTAATGACTCAGGCAGACACAGTAATAGCTCATAGATTAACTGCTAAATTAGATGTTGAAGCATTAGGAACATTAATGCAGAGCTATATGCGCCGTGGTTTGGATGAAGAGCTTAATGTCTTGCCAGACACAAAAGGAGCTGCAATAATATTTGATGATTTAAATGAAAAAATGTACCCAATGCAGGTTAGACCAAGATTCACATGGCATGGCGGCGAAGCACCTATTGCACTTGAAAAAGTCAAAAAAGAAATTAAACTTTAGAATATAAAAATATAAAAACTCCAGCTTATTCTAAGTTATTTGAGATAAATATGCCATTTAGCAAATCATTTCCAAGAACTATCAAAGGAAGCAACTATCCAAGATGGGAGGAAATCTTTATTTCTGAACAAGAAGAAGCAGAAGAAGAACAAAAATGCAGAATAGAAAACATTCGCTTAATAAAAGAATGCATTGAAGATGCTAAAAAAATCTTTGCAGAAAAAGATCTTAAAAGATTCCAGACAGATTTAATCAGAACATCAATAGCTTTGTTTGAAAAAAGAGCATCTCACTCAGTTTATTGGAAAGAAAGTAAAGCAAAAGAAAAATTTGATAAGCTTTTCAGTAACAAATAATCATTTCTTTCTTCTTGTCTCTTTTGTTATTACAGG
>JAHWIT010000066.1 GCA_019322455.1 Candidatus Woesearchaeota archaeon | reverse complement strand
AACTGGTTTATCTTCAACTATTGCAATAATTTCTTCTCTTAAAGGAATAGGAACATTGGCAAATAATTTTAAAAATTTAGCTTTTAAAACCTCATATTCCTTTTTATCCATATAGCATCCTCTTTTTATTACAATATTAAAATATTGGTTACCTATTTAAATATTTTGATATTTTATTATGTTTATCTATGTAAATGAATTGCGATATTTACACCAACAACAGCTAAAGAAGTAACACATCCAACAGCAGGAACCAAAATTCCATCCAACCATATAGACCAAATTAAGCTAGTTATTAACCAAAGTCCTAAGAAAACAATTGCTTGTCCTAATAAATTTTGAGCTTTTTTGTTCATCTAATCACCTAAATAGAGGCTACCACCTCATTGCTGTATATAGATTCAGTCTGTTTCATAATCAAAGGCATCATTGTATCAATCTGTTTAAATTTAAGCCCATATTTCCTCAATAGGTCTTTTACCCCTATCTTAATCTTTTTTCTAATACTTTCTGTGCTACTCCAATCTATAGTTGTGCTTTTTTTCAGATAATGAGTTAAATCTTTTACAATTTTTTTAATAGCAGTATCATTTAGAACTAATTCTTTTTGACTTGCAAACATATCATAGAATGCTAATTCTTCTTCATTTAAATCTAATTTTTCTGCACGCGAAGTTATAGTATTCAATTCTTCTCCAATCTCTATAAGTTTTTTAACTACTTCAGCTGCATTTATAAATCTAGATTTATAATCTGAAAGCGTTTTTTCAATTCTTTCTCTAAATGATTTTGATTGTACAATATTCTTTTTTAATTTAAATTCAATTTCTCCATTAAGTAATTTTTTTAATAATTCAATTTGTAAATTTTTACCTTCAACTTTCTTGATTTCTTCTAAAAAATCTTTGCTTAAAATTGCGACTTCTTTACGTGGCTTTAATTTAACTATATCTTGAACATTTTCAACATCTAAATGTTTTGTGATTAAGCTTTCTACAATACTTTCATCCATTTCTACTTCTCCAAAAGAGATTACTTGAGATTTAAGAATAGCTTTTCTTAATGATTCAATTATTTCTACTCCAAATTCAATATTCAATGCTTCTTTTCGTGGAGAAACCAATGAAAAAGATTTCTTTAATTCTAATGCTCTTGTAAGAAATTGTTTTTTGAATAATTCATTTTTAAGAATCTCATTTAACACTTTTTGTCTTATTCTAGTTAATTCAAGATCATCTTTTGTTTTCCATTCCTTCAAATTTAAAGTTGTTAGACTATTAATTATTTCTTTATATTTGTTATTCATAAATTGAATAGCTAATTTAATATCTATTAGTGCACCTTTGATATCTGTTCCGGAATATGCATGTAAAGATTTGCTTATATCATCAGCTATTCCTATATAATCAACAATTAATCCACCTGGTTTATCTTTATAAACACGATTCACTCTTGAAATTGCTTGAAAAAGAGAATGATTTTTCATTGGTTTATCAAAATACATAGTAGTCAAACATGGAACATCATATCCTGTCAGAAGCATATCACAAACAATAACTATTTGAGGTTCTTTATTAGGATTTTTGAAGCTTTCTTTTAGATTTCTAAGATCTTTTTTGATATAGCCTTTTTTAATCCATTCTTTTTCATTACCAGATATAACAACTTATGTTTTAGGAGAATCTGGAATTTTGTCAATAATCTCTTTATATTTTACTGCAAATTTTCTACTTATAGCTACAATCATGGCTTTGCATTTGATTTTTTTATTGTTGAAGTGATTTACTATATCTTTAGCAATTGCTTTGATTCTTTTATCATTACCAGCAAGAGCTTCCATCCTTGACCATTTTCTTTTAAACTTCTCTTGTTCTAATTCACCATATTCTTTGATGAAATCCTTAAATAGATTATCTAGTTCTTTAGAATCAATATTAAGTTCTGCTTTCCTTCCTTCATAATATATTGGAACTGTAATATTATCTTTATTAGATTCTGATATTGTATAAACACTAATATAATTTCCAAATACATTTCTAGTATTCTTTAATTCTCCTTTTTCTATTGGTGTTCCAGTAAATCCAATAAACTTAGCATTTGGAAGTGCCCTTCTCATATTTCTAGCAAATTTATCATATTGAGTTCTATGTGCTTCATCTGTCATTACAATTATATTATCTCTTTCAGAAAGAATTGGAAACTCTCTTTCTTTTTCTAAAGTTTGAAATTTATGAATTGTTGTAAAATAAATTCCTCCTTGAGGTACAGATAATTTTTTTCTTAAATCTGGAATATTTTCAGCCCTTTCTGAAAATTTAAATCCAGCATTAGCAAATGTATTGGAAATCTGTTCATCCAATTCAGTTCTATCTGTTACTATAAAAATTGTTGGAACGTTAAGAGCCTTTTCTTTTAATAGTTTCATAGCATAAAAAACCATCTCATAAGATTTTCCTGTTCCTTGATTATGCCAAACAACTCCAACTCTTCCATCTTTTGTTTTTAAAGTTCTTTTAAGAGCATTATTTACTGCATCCATCTGAACATAAGTTCCAACTATTTTTTTCTCGTTTTCAAATACAACAAAATTTTTAATTAAGTCTAATAAAATAGATTTATCAAACAATTCTCTAATTAAAACTTCTTGTTCATTATATTCTTTAGGATATTTTCCTTTTTGTAGTGTTTTCCAAGGAAAGAATTTAGTAAATAATGAAGTTAAAGCTCCTGCTTTTGCATTATCTCCATCACTTACTATTTGAATTATATTGTAATGAAAAAACTCTGGAAATACATTTTTATAATCTCTTAATTGTTTGTATGCAGTAAAGATTGTTGTATTTGGATCATCTGATTTAAATTCAAAAATAGCCATAGGTAAACCATTAACAAAAATAACCAAATCTGCCCTAATCCAATTATTTTGATCTTTAATCACAACTTGATTTGCAATCAAGAAATCGTTATTTTCTGGTTTTTCAAAATCAATTATTTTAACAATATAATCAGTTTCAGGTTCAGGGCTAACAATAATTCCTTGTTTTAAAAATTCATGAAATTTTTTATTATTTT
>JAHWIT010000065.1 GCA_019322455.1 Candidatus Woesearchaeota archaeon | reverse complement strand
AACACTGGCGGTGTATACTCAGTCTGGTTAGAGTGCCACTCTGCTTGAGGGCAAGGCTCATATGCTTGAGCGATGATCCTTAACAGGAGATGATTAACTCAACTAACCACTGAGAGACGTGGAAACTTGGTTCAAAGCCAAGCCCGAAGTCGCGAGTTCAAATCTCGCCCTTGCCACTTTTATAATTCAACCTTATACCCAATATCAGGAATATAAGAATTAAATCCTTGATTAGCTAATCTTTCTTTAAGTTTTTTTGAAGATTTTTCTTCTCCATGGACAATAAAGAATTTTTTTGGCTCTTTAACAAAACCCTTGCTCCATTTTATTAAATCCTTGTAATCAGCATGAGCAGAAAAGCTGTTTATTTTTCTTATCTCAGCTCTAACATCAATTATCATTCCCATCATCTTTGCTTCTTTTGCTCCTTCTAACAGATATCTTCCTAAAGTTCCTTCTGCTTGATAGCCAACAAACAAAACAGTATTTTTAGGATCCCATAATCCATGTCTAAAATGATGCCTTATACGTCCAGCAGTAGCCATTCCACTTCCTGCAATTATTACACAAGGCTTTTTGTAAGTATTCAATTTAATAGAATCATTTGTTGCAGGCGTATATATAAGCTGAGAAAACTTAAATGGATTTTTATATTTTGTTAATGCTTCTTCGTCAAAGAATTCATGATGCTTCTTGAAAATCTCTGTTGCTTTTATTGCCAATGGGCTGTCAAGAAAAATCTTTTCATCAGGAAACTTTCCTAGCTTAATCAATTTATTAAAAGAATAAAGCAGTTCCTGAGTTCTTTCAATTGCAAAACTTGGAATTAATAATTTTCCTCCTTTTTTATAAGCCTCTTTTGCATACTTCAAAAGCAGTTCATCTCTGCCAGTAACTTCTTCATGAAGCCTGTTTCCATAAGTTGATTCAATTAAAACATAATCAGCTTCTTCTATAAGATTAGGATTCTTTATAATTGGAACATCCCATTGCCCTAGATCTCCTGAAAAAACAATTTTTTTTTCTCCATCTCCTTCCTCAACAAATACCTCAATTATAGCACTGCCAATAATATGGCCTGCATCATTGTATCTTACTTTGATATTATTACTAATATTTTTTATTTCATTATAACTAATCTTTTTAAACAAAGGCAAACATTTCTGAACATCTTCTTTAGTATACAAAGGCTTTCTTTCAGGCAATCCATCTCTCTTTAATCTCCTGTTTTCATATTCATTTTCTTTCTCATGTATATGTGCAGAATCCTCAAGCATTATCTTGCATAAATCTATTGTAGCTGAAGTAGCAAATATATTTCCTTTAAATCCCTGCTTAACAAGCTTTGGGATCAAACCAGAATGATCAATATGAGCATGAGTCAAAAAAACATAAGATATCTTTCTAGGATCAAATAAAAAAGGCTTGTAGTTTAATCTTGTTATATCCTTAGTTCCTTGAAACATGCCGCAGTCAACAAGAACTTTAATATTTCCAACTTCAATCAAATAACAAGAACCAGTAACTACTTTTGCTGCTCCACAGAATGTTAATTTCATTCAAACCTCTTTTAATAAAAAAATAAAAAAAATCTAAGTAAACCAGCTTATTATCTTTGCAACAGCTGAAGTAACAGCCCATTTAACCTTTTTTCCAAATCCAACAGGCTCTACTTTTATCTTTCCTTCTGCTTTTAATTCATAGAATTTATCAAGTGGATTCTCTGCTTGCATTATACTTGCAATAGTATTCCCATTTGTAACATAGATATTCATTGTTGCATCTTCACTTGCTCCTTGCCCAACCCTAGCAAAAACACCATCAACAGTTGCAGCATGACCAATTGGTGTACCGTCTGAAAGATAAATATTAACCACTTCATTTCCATACATACCTTTGAAAGGAGACGGTAATTCCCTTCCAACATAAGGTCTTACAGAAGCTTCAACCTCAAGAAGTAATTCTGTAATATCTGCATTTACCAAAGGCAAAAGCATCAATAAAACAACTAACAAACAAATTACTCTTTTCATTTAAAACAACCTCCTTATTATATCTTTTTAATATTATATAAACTTTATAAAAGTTATGATTCCTATGAACTTCTTCTAGCAATCAATCTTGCTATAGGATTTGCAAAAAATAATTTGACTTTTGAAGCAAAGGTACATCCAGTAATCTTAATCCTTTTCTGCGCAACAAGAGATGCAACTACCTTAGCATCATCACTGCTTAATATACTATTAAGATCATTTTCTGAAATAGATATTCTCTGCGTACAATCACCACTTCCACCTTGAAATCCAATAACCTTGCCATTAGAAATTATAATTGTTAAGCTTTGTGTCTTCCCATTATTCATAGCAATATCCACAACAGTATTTCCGCCTACTAAAAGATTAGCTGTCCTTGATAATTTATAAGGACATGATTGAAACTGAGAATTTATACTTGATATTTGATTAAAAAGATCATTTGTATTCCTAGCATTAATATTAATTTGACATGCTGCATATGCTGTAGGCAAAATAATAATCATTAATAATATTATAATTAGTTTTTTCATTCTCTTACAAACTATTCTCAAGGTATAAAAATGTTTTGATTAATAAAAAGGTTTATAAATTTTAGAATAATTGATTAAAAAGGGTTTAGAATGAAAAGAAAAAAGAAATTATGGGTTCAAACTGTAAAAACAGTATCTACTTCTCCTCCAGAAGGAATCTTTGCAAAAGATGCTAAAACAATAGCCAAAACAATGGCTAAGCCTAGTATTAGTCCAAAAGGTATAGGCTCTGCTATAAAAATGGTTCAGTATTTTATTAACAGAGCAGGAAAAGGTTTAAGCAAAGCAAGAAAAAGAGAATTAGAAAAAGCAAAGAAAATACTCCAGCAGATGAAAGAGAAATAAAACGCCAGCGCCAGGACTTTCGTAACTGATTGCGAACGATTAGTGAGCTCGTGAGGCTTTATGCCTCACTTTGCGTGTCAACCGAGCGTAACCAGTTGATTTCGAACCTGGATAGGCAAAGCCCAGCGGTTGACTCTTTATAAATTCGAGACCACCGCACTACCGGATTATGCGACACTGGCATAAGAAATACATTAAATATAATTAATTTAAATAATTTCTTATTAATTCAACAAAACAATAGAAAGATTAAGCAAAGCTGCAAAACTAACCCATAATATATAAGGAATTTGTGCATAAGCAGCAGTCTTTTTGACTTTATAAAAATAGATTATCATAAATAATATTGCAGTCCATAAGATTACTATTTCTATAAAAGCTAATAAAGGATTCTGCAGTCCAAAGAACAATATTGACCATAAAAAATTCAGAAATATCTGTATTCCAAATATTATCAAGCCTGCTTTAACATACCTTCTCTTTAATCCCTGTTTCCATACCAAAAACAAAGAAAACCCCATTAAAATATACAATAACGTCCACACAGGGCCAAATATCCAGTTAGGTGGGTTAAAACTTGCTTTTTTCAAAGTAATATACCATGTTGAAACAGAGCTTGAAGTAAATATTGAACTAATAACTCCAATTAACAAAGGAATTGCAAAAGAAACTATCAATTTTCCAAGTTTCATTAAGTATTTTTTATCCTTTTCTTTCATTTATACTATAAAATTTTTAAATGAATATATATTTTTCTAAAATTATGAAAAAACTATTATTACATGTATGCTGCGCACCATGCTCAACACATGTAATTGAGGTTTTAAATAAAGAATATGATCTAATTCTATTCTTTTATAATCCAAATGTTGAGCCAATAAATGAATATGAATTAAGATTAAAAGCAGCAGAGAATTATGCAAAAGAAAAGGAAATTCCAATTATAGTTGGAGATTATGATAATATTGAATTTCACAACGCAGTAAAAGGACATGAAAATGATGCAGAAGGAGGAGAAAGATGTAAAATCTGCTTTAAGTTCAGATTAGAAAAAGCAGCTCAAATAGCAAAAGAAGAAGAATTTGATTTATTTACAACAACATTATCTGTTTCTCCTTATAAGAATGTAGAAATAATAAATAAGATAGGTAAAGAAGTTGGTGGAGATATATTTCTAGAATCTGATTTTAAAAAACAAAATGGATACAAACACAGCCTTGAATTAAGCAAAGAACATAATTTATACAGGCAGCATTACTGCGGATGCTTGTACTCTAAGAAATAATCAATCATTATTAATATCAAACAATTTGCTTACAGACAAATCATAATGCATTCTATTAATAACAAAAGCCCATATCTTTGCTAATGAATGAACCTTTGCAAAAGCCAATTTTGATATCTCTTCTACCTGAGGAACAGAATCTGTTGTATGAAATTTTACCATATTATATTTAGAATTAGCTTCTTCTAGTCTCTTTATATAATCTGGCCTTATTCTTAAATGAGAGACTCCAACATGAAACTCCTTAATTCCCACTTGATGAAGATATTCAATTAAATCAAAGCATGATGAAAAAGTTGCAGTTTCATCATCAATTATTATAGCTCTTTTTTTTCCTTCTAAATCTCCTCCTACTCCTAATACATTTGTTTTCTTCTGTTCTGGTCTGTCCTTTGAACCAGCACAATAATCTATACCCAAATTCTCTGCCAAACATCTTATCTCCTTAAATCCTCCTGCATCTGTAGAAACTGCCACTGTTTCTTTATCATTTTTATATTCAGAAAAGATATCTACAAACAAATCAATGCCGCTTATAAAATTAAAAGGCCTTCCAGCAGGAAAAAATCCAGATAAAGATATAGAATGAGGATGATAACTAATAACACTATTAACCTTTACATCTGTTAATAAGTCTGCTACTAATCGCGCAAGAGAAGCCTCTCTTTTCATAAAGCTCGGCTTGTCCTGCCTTGAATAAGGATAATAAGGCATTACTGCACTTACCTTTGACACCTTCTGTGATTTAAGAGTATATATCATTTGTATTAACTGCATTAAATTATCATTCAAAGAACTGCTTCCTCTTCTTTCATCCATACAATTTTGAAAAACATAAGCATCTGCTCCAGCTACATTATGGCTTATCCTTGGACAAGTGCCATCATGTCCATCCCCTTCAAACTTGTTTGTAATATCCTTTAATAAAGGAATTTCAACTACTCTTTTCTCATCATTATATTTCTCAGCTAATATTGATTGGTATTCCCTACGAACATTTTCTGCCAATTCAGTGCCAGCATCGCAAGCCACAAAAAGAAGAGAGCCATTTGGACCTATTAAATCTGCATATTTATCTCTATGTTGTCTATAATCCTCGCTGCCATAGAAACTATTTATTGAATAATCCATATTCCCCCATTAAAAAAGTAGAATTAAGTTCTTTAAAAATATTTATGAACTATAAAATAATTATTATTTAAGAATCATTCATCTCCCTTTCGCAAAAATATATGAAAACTTGTTCCCTTTCCCTCTTTACTTTCTACATAAATATGGCCTTTATTCAGCATAGTAACAATATTATAAACAGCAGTCAATCCTAAACCTTGCCCACGCTTTTCATAGTCTTCCTTTGTAGTAAAATAAGGCAAAAATGCCTTTTTCTTAACCTCATCACTCATCCCTATGCCACTATCCTCAAAAATTAAACGTTTGTAATATCCTTGACTGATTTTCATTAAATTATGAGGCATTGCTATATAATCCTCAACAGACAATTTAATATAATCCTCTTCACTAATCCCTTTTTCCTCTATAGCATGAAGAGAATTTAATGTTAAATGAGCAAATATCTCAGTTAGACTAAGCTCATTAGAAAGAACACAAACCTCTCCTGGATTAAAATCAATAATCTTTTTTATAGATTCGTATCTTGGATGCAGTTCATAAACATCAAATACCTTTTGAGCAACATCATAAACATCAATACATCTTCTCTCAGAAATCTCTCCCTTTGATATTGATTTAACCCGTTCAAAAAGATCCTTAAGAATATCCACGCCTTTCTTAATCTCATCTAAATATTTCATTTGTTTTTCATTTAATTCTCCTGTTAACTCCAGCATCTGCATATTTCCCTCAATTACCATAGCTATATTGCCAAAATCACCTGAAAGCCCTTCTGCCCACAAGCCCACACTATACATTATCTGCAAAAACTTATGCCTCTCTTCCAAGCTTTTATGTATCTCAGTTTTAATCCTAATAGTTCCATTTGTTCCTAAAAATTTCCTGCCAGGAGCATTTACATCTGGAAAATAATGTCCAGAAGCATTTACCTCACTAATCACCCCAACTAAATCATGCTTTTCACTATTTTTATGCAATAATCTTAATTCAAGATGAGCTGTTTTTCTCTCACCAGTTCTTCTCTCATCAAAAACCTTAGGTGAATTCTCATCACCTATTTTTTTGCCTCTGTACTTTTTAAGAAAATGAGAAAGACTAACCTTTTCTATGTCATCTGGATGTATTATCGTGCTAAAATGCTCTCCAATAAGTTCTTCTTTCATATAACCCAATTGAGTTATATTTTCATTAACAAAAGTAAATATTCCATTTTCATCAATCTGATAAACTATATCAGGCAGATTATTTACTAAATCTAAAATAGCTCCAAGACTTAAATTATTTTCTCCCATCTTAACCAAGTTGATTTTTCTAAAAAGAAGTCTTATTAAAAGGTTATGGAATTATCTAAAAATCAACATAGCATCCCCAAAACTAAAAAATCTGTATTTATTCTCAATTGCAACTTTATAAGCATCTAAGATATTTTTTCTTCCTACAAATGCACTAACTAACATCAATAAAGTTGATTTTGGAAGATGAAAATTTGTAATTAAACCATCAATCTTTGTTTTGAATTTATATCCAGGCTTGATAAAAATCTCTGTCTTTCCTTTTTTAGCAACAATTATTCCTTTCTTATCAGCAACAGATTCTAATGTCCTTACAGAAGTTGTTCCAACAGTAAATAATCTTCCTTTTCTTTTGTTAATAATATCTACATTTTTCTTATCAACTTCAAAATATTCTAAATGTAATTTTTTCTGTTTAATATCTCTAACAGGCAAAAAAGTTCCAAAATCAACATGAAGACAAACTTTAGCTATCTTAACTCCTTTCTTCTTTATCTTATCCAATAATCTTTTTGTAAAATGAAGCCCAGCAGTAGGAGCAGCTACACTCCCATTTTTTTTGGAATAAACTGTTTGATACTGGCCGTCTCTATCAATCTTTCTCTTGACGTAAGGAGGAGCAGGTAATTCTCCTATCTCATTCATTATCTTATTAACATCAGAGTCAAACAAAACAATAAACCTATCCTTATCCTGGCCAATTATCTCTGCATTGTATTTTTTGAAAATTAATTTCTTTCCAATTTTCGGATTCCTTATTTTAAGATTACATTTACATTTATTTTTATCAATTTTCCCAACAATTAACTCAACTCTTCCACCAGTATCCTTACGACCTCTCAACTTTGCATGAATTACCTTAGTTTCATTTATAACTAAAACATCTCCCTTCTGCAAATATTCAACTATATCATAAAACCTCTTATGCTCAATCCTATCATTAATAACCATTAGCTTAGAATAATCCCTAGGACAAATAGGCTTCTGAGCAATAAACTCTTTTGGAAAACTGTAATCAAAGTCTTTAAGCTCCATAAAAACAAAGAAAAAAGAGAATAAATAAAAAACTATCTTTTATTTTTTCTAAAAAATATTAAATAGACTATTGGAAGTATCCCAGCAGTATTCAATATAAATATAAGGATAAACCATACTAACTGCTTATTTTTTCCGCAGCTCCATAATGCAATGCCTTTCCAAACCATATCCCATGCTGCAATAAATATTATTATCGGCAAAAACATAGTATTCCAAATTGCCATTTTTATTCACCTCTATTAATTATTTAATTTAAAATAATTCAATGATATAAAAATATAACTATCTGCGCAGTAAAGTTTAAATAATATAAGAAATCTAATAACACAATGGAAGACCTAAAGAAAAAACATGTCCTTATTACAGGAGCTGCAAGCGGAATAGGAAAAGCAACTGCTCTATTGCTGGCTAGCAAAGGAGCAAATCTTCTTTTATTAGACAAAGATTACAGCTCTTTAGACATTGTTCATAAATATATTGGCTCTAATTGCCCTGCATGCAAAACATGCTTTTCTGAAAAATGTGATATTAGAGATGAAAAACAAGTTAAAAAAACAATTGCTAAGTTTGTTAAAAACTGCGGCAAAATAGATGTTTTAATAAACAATGCAGGGATATTAGATTATGGAAAGGTCTATGAACAGGATCCAAAAAAATGGGCTAATGTAATTAACACAAATTTAATTGGAACATTCTTAGTATCAAGACATGTTCTGCCTTATATGATAAAAAGAAAAAAAGGCCATGTAATTAATCTGTCATCTATTTATGGAAAACATGCTTCTCCTGATTCATCTGCTTACTGCGCATCAAAATTTGGTATTCGCGGCTTATCACAGTCAATGAGGCAGGAAGTGGATAAGTATAATATCAGGGTTACTATTGTGCATCCAAGCACAACTCAAACTAATTTATTCAAAGGAACACCATTCAAACCAAATCCAAAAAAAGCACTTTTGCCAGAAGACATTGCACAGACAATATACAGCACAATAATAATGAGAGAAAACGCAGTTATAGAAGAAGTTGACCCTGTTCCATTATTAGATCCATACAAAAAATAATTATTTCTTCTTGTCTTTCTCTAAAACAGGTGGTTTTGGTCTAGGAATCATTTCCTTTCCTAATTCCTCTATAACCTTTAAGAATAAATCCGAAGAAGAATTCTTAATAAAACTGTCGCTTGAAAAAACATAAGATTCCTTAATCTCCATTATTCCTGGAAGCCTAGACTGCATTAATCTAAAGAAATTGCTGTACTCACTAACATCTCTAAATCCAAACAAAACAATATTTGTTATAGCTGTCTGAGGAACATTAATCAGTAATATTATATTAGGATGTGAAAAAAAATCATCTATATTCTTTTTATACGTTCTAAATGCCTTTGGCATTATTTTAACTAAAGTAAGTGCAAAACACTTAACACCTATTTTATCATAATCCAAAATAGTCTCATATCTGTTAATTAAGCCTTTATTAGCCAAACTCTTTCTTATCTTTCCAACTCCTTGTACTGTTATGCCTAACTTCTTAGAAAGCTCTTTATTAGAGATCTTAGGATTACTAATAAGCTCATTAAGTAATTCCTTTTCATTTATAGTTAGTTTCATCTTTAAAGAATGAAAAAGCGTTTTGATATATAAATATTGTCTTTTGAAACAGTGAATTAATAAAAAGTTTCATAACTAAACCAAAGCTTTATAAAAACCCTTCTTAGAATCAATATTGAGGGAGTTAAAATGACACTCCTCGCACTGAAGTGCGAGGTATCACTAAATTAGACAAAAGCTGAAAGATGCTTTTGATGATAGTAAGATGGAAGCTTACTATCTGGTAAAGACCAAGAGCCTTGGCTATATTT
>JAHWIT010000064.1 GCA_019322455.1 Candidatus Woesearchaeota archaeon | reverse complement strand
AAATATAGCCAAGGCTCTTGGTCTTTACCAGATAGTAAGCTTCCATCTTACTATCATCAAAAGCATCTTTCAGCTTTTGTCTAATTTAGTGATACCTCGCACTTCAGTGCGAGGAGTGTCATTTTAATATTTAAATTGTTTAAATTTATATATCTTTTGGTTTATGAGATCTTTTCTTCCATACTCTTTTTTATTAAGGTATCTTTAGCTATTTTGATGAATTCTTGTTCTTTTTCAGTTTGAATTAATGCTCCAGCTGCTTTAATGTGCCCTCCTGCTTCTCCTCCTGTTTTTGCTATAATCTTTTTAAGAATCTCTCTTAAGTCAATGTCTTCTTTACTTATTCCACTTATTCTAAGAGATACTTTTGTTGTTTTGTTTTGTGTTTGAGCTAAAGATAATATATATGTTTTTTCTTCTAAATCATTTGATTTTGATATAATAGAAGCGAGGGTTCCAATTATATTTGGATTAATGTTATCCTGGGCATTTATTATAATGAATCTTTTTCCTTTTATTATGGATGAGCTAGTTTTATTTTCATTGAACCAATTTATTGCATTGACGATTTCTTTTTTGTAATCTAATAATGTCTGGAATGCTTTTTGTTTGTCTTTTTTTATACCTAGACAAGTCCCCATTCCAAAAGAGGCTTTTTCCATTCTTCCGCATGCATTTAATAATGTTGCAAATTCTTTTAAGTCTCGAGTCGGGCTTTCTTTTTCTTCATGTGGCAGAATATAGATTTGTCCTAAAACATCTTCTGGCTTTGTTTCATTTAATCTTTTCATTATTATTCCTGCAACAAGTTTTTTCATTTCTTCATCATTAAGATGAATCAATTTTTTCCAGTCATTGCCATTTTTTGGCTCAATACCAATTTGATGAAGGAATTGTATTGCTCCTGATTCTGAGCCAGACACACCGGGAATATAAGGATCTGTGCTGTATTCCAGGACTTTATGCAAAGGCTTGGTCTGCATGCCAAACATTCTTAATCCTTTTTTTACTTTTATTTTTCCTTTTTTAACTGCTGTTTCTAAGATTTGATTATTTAAGTATAGAAAACCATTATCTTCTTGAACATCTCCAATTGCACCAATAATTGCTATATGGGATAGATCTTCGTGTTTTTTATCTATGTTTTCAGCAAGTAGGTATACTACTCCTGCTCCTGATATTTCATTTGAGCCATCAATTTTAAATAAATGAGGATTTATGTGGATTATATTTGAATTTAGTTTATCTATTTTTTCTGGTTCGTGATGGTCTAAAATAATTACTTGTTTTTTTGAGAATAATTCATTAATATTATTTAATTGACCAGAACCTAGATCTGCAAAGATAAAATAAGAATAAGGTTCTTTTGACAGTTCCATAAGTTTTGTTTTGTCAAGCTGCTGCACAATTGATATTGAGTATTTTCTGTTTTCTTCTGTTAGAATATGTATTAATATTGCACATGCTGAAATACCATCTGCGTCTAGATGAGAAACTAATCTTATTGTTTCATTCTTATCAAAAGATTTGAACTTTTCTACAGCTTTTTCTATTGATTTATAGAATTGTTTATATTTATCCATTCTTAACAACTATAGACTTATTCTAGATACAATCTAGTTTTCTTTGGATCATATTTCCAGTCAACTGCTAATTTTTTAGTTTTTTTGTAGTAATTTGCAAGTGCTTTGATTTTATTTTCTGTTAATGTTAGACCTCTAACAGCTGTTTCATCTTTAGGATTTTTTTCAAGATGTTTTCTTAATGCAATACTTCTTTTGATTAAAGCTAAAAGATCTTCTGGAAGTTTTTTAAGCAGATTTTTTTCTTTTAGTATCTTTGTTATCTTTTTACCTGTTATTTGTTTTGAAAGAGGAATTCCATAGCTATCTCTTAGTATTAATCCAATTTTTGAAGGAGAATTTCCTTCTTTTGCTAGTTTTGTAACTAACATTTCTATTTCTGTTGAACCATATCTAACCCAGCTTGGAGTTGTTTTCCTCAATGGTTTTTTTGAGCCTGCTTTTCCTTTTTTTCTTGAATATCTTTTTGCCATTTAAATCACCTTTATTTATTTTTTTTTAGGAAACTAAGAAATAAGAATTTCTTTGTCTCCAGTATGAGCAAGCAGGTTAGTGTACTTACCGACTCATCTCTTGATATTATTGAAAAGTTAGGGTTTATTTAAAAATGTTTTGGAAAACTTTGTTTTCCAAACCTTCAAAATGCTTTAGCATTTTTGTAAATTATGGTTATAGAAAAATATAAATACCTGTCAGTTAGATATTAGTTTATGGTAAGATTGATTTTGTATAATATAGAATACTGTGAAGGCATGACAGGACAGTGGTATGATTATCTTAAATTCTGGAGAATTTTTTCACCTCCACCTGATGTTGAAAAAAAGATGATAAGTTTTCTTAAGAAAAAGAAGCCAGATATTCTTGCTTTAATAGAGGTTGATAGTGGTTCTTTTAGATCAAGATTCCAAGATGTGCCTCAATTTTTTGAGCATAAATTAGGTTTTACAAGTTTTGTTGATATGGTGAAATATCCTTTTGTATCTTTTTTAAGATTATTTCACTTTGTTCCTGTTTTAAGAGAGCAAAGTAATGCAGTTTTATCAAAGTATCCTTTATATGATGTCAAACATCATTTGCTGCACGAAGGAACTAAAAGAGTTGTAATAGAGGCTTCTGTTAACTGCCCTAAAAAGGTTACTTTGTTTGCAGTTCATTTGGCTTTAGGAAGCAAAACAAGAAAAAAGCAATTAGATGAATTAGCTGGAATGATAAAAAAGAAAAAGAATCCAGTTATATTGATGGGAGATTTTAATTTATTTCATGGTGAACATGAATTAGATCATTTGATTAAGAAAACACATTTAACTGACAGTTTTAAAATGGATTATAGCAGAATTAAGTTTACTGAACCAGCATTTCATCCGACTAGAAGATTAGATTATATTTTAGTTTCTAAGGAGATTAAGGTTAAAAATTATGAGATATTAAGAGCAGAATTCTCAGATCATCTTCCTGTTATGCTTGATTTTAGTTTTAAGAAGTAATTTTTATCTATTCAAGTAAAACATAAAACTAAGATTCATGATAAATAGAATAAAGTGAGCAATAATCATTATTTGAAAAAATAATACAACCTGTCCTGTGAATACAGCTGGTATTATTAGCCAGTCCGCCCAAGCCATTGTCCATGACGGCATTTTGAATTTCTTTATCTTTGCTAAATTTGATATAAATACACTTATTGTTAAAGAGAAGATTGCTAAAGAAACAATTTTGTAGGATATAAATCCACTATAAGCTAATGCAAAATACCAAATTCTTCTAATTACATAATCAGAAACATGGTCTAGAATAAATCCTGCTTTTGATGAAGTATTTGTCATTCTTGCAAACATACCATCAATTCCATCAAAAAGATAATCAAGAAGCATGAATATTCCTCCTGTTATAAGCTGTCCTTTGAAAAAGAAATATGCTGCAATTAATATGGAAAGGGATGAAAGAATTGTAAGTTTATTTGCAGTTAAACCTATTTTTTTTAGTATTTTAATTTTTGATCCAGCTATTTTCTGAATTTTTACTTTTAAGTTTTCTCCTAACATTTTCCAGTTAATCTTTTACATAGACTTTCTAATTTATCAATACTTTTCTCAATTGAATGTTCTTTAACTTTATTAATACTTTGTTTTGACATTTTATCTTTAAGTTGTTTGTTTGTTAGAATCTTTAATATTTTTTTAGCTAATTCTTTTTTGTTATATGGATTAAATGTAAGTCCATTTTTTCCTTCTTTAATTAATTCAGAAGCTGCGCTTGTTTTTGTTTTTGCAGCCATTATTGGAATTCCACAAGCCATTGCTTCAAGTAAAACAATGCCTTGAAGTTCAACAATTGAAGGAAGTACAAATATATCAGATGCTGCATAAGCCTGTCTTAATAAATCTTCTTTTATTCTGCCTGTAAAAATACTGTTTTTCTGGATTTTTAGTTCTTTTGCTAGTTTTTTTAATTCTGTTTTTTGTGGTCCATCTCCTACTATTACTAATTTTGTGTTTGGTAATTGCTTAATAACTAAAGGCATTGTAGATAAAAGTGAAGCAACATTTTTTTCAGACATTAGTCTGCCTACAAATAAGATGATATTTTCATTTTTTAATTTGTATTTTCTTTTAAATTGAGCAGGGTTTATTCTATTGTTGAATTTTTTTATATCAATTCCATTGCTTATTACAATTGGATTTTTTTCAAGCTCATATTCCTTTGCAAGTTTTGCTGCAAATTTAGAAGGAACTATAACTCTGTCTGCTGAATTGGATATATTAATTATAGCTTGATAAATTGCTTTATCAATTATAGTTGTTCCTCTAAGATTTTTTGTAATATTCTCTGGTTGAGTATGAATAGCTGATATAACTGGGATATTAAGGCTTTTTGCATACAACATATTTAAGAATCCAAGATAATATTGACTGTTGATTATCACAATATCAATTTTTTCTCTTTTTAGAATAGTCCTTACATTTGGAGGATATGGAAATCCAATATACAACATTCCTTTTGTCCATGGAACTTTAAGAGCAGAAAATCTATATATCTCAACCTTTCCTACATGATTTCTTTTTATGCCTTTTTTATTCCTTGCAGAAAAAATAATAACTTTATGGCCCCTTTCAGCTAATTTTAAAGCCCATCTTTCAGTTGATTTTCCTCTTCCTCCATGTGAAGGAAATACATCATCACACACAATACATATATTCATTGTTATTTTTTATTTGTATGTTTTTTTATGATAATGGATTATAAAGAAACATGCGATAATTGAGCCAATGAGATTAAAAAATAAATCTAAGGCATTATTAAGATAATCGCCTATTTTCTCTGCTGCATTGAAGAAGATTACTGCTCCAAGTTCTAGAAGTTCATTAAAAGTACCAATTCCCATGGCTATTAGTATTAAGATTAGTGACAATAGAAATTTATTATATTTGATATGTTTACCTAAATGAGGTTTAAGAAGATTATAACCTATGAATGTTATAACAAAGATACCAAAAGAATGGACTAAGTTGTCATATCTAAATATATTATTAATTAAATAAATATCATACAATCTTGTTCCATTTAGATGTAGATATAATCCAGCAATATGTAATAAACCTAATATTATTAAACCAAGTAAGATATGAGGAGTTAAATAGAATTTTTGATAATAAAATACCATTATTGAAATTAATATTGATGCTATGATTGTATAGATTAAGAATTCATAATTTTTCATTATCAATGCAGATATTATGAAGATAGCTAGGAATGTTGCTGTGAATATTGATATAAATTTTAGTTCGGTTTTTTCCTTCATAATGTTTGTTGTTTGTGGGATTGTTTATAAATTTAACTCTTAAAGAAGATGTGTATTGGGCCGTGACATTTGTCACCAGTATAATAAATCACTGAGATTCTTAGAATCTTGGTGATATTAATGAAAAAGGAGGATATAAGAAAAGAATTCTTTAAGCTTAAGATTAAAGATTTTTCATACTCTAAATGTAAAATACTTCTTAAAGCCAAATACGATTATGAAGTAAGCATTAGAACTTTTAAACGTTGGAATAAAAGATTGGATAATGGCATATGGGATCTTAAGGATTTATCTAGAAGACCTAAAATAATTCATTATAAGATAACTCCAGATATAGAAAAAGAAGTCATTAAACTTCGTAATAAGACTGGATGGGGACAGGAAAAATTGTATCCTTACTTGACTCATCTAAATATCTCAAAAAGAAGCGTTAAACGGATCATTAAGAAGCATAATTTATGCAGAGAAACTAAAACAAGAGGCAAAAGAGTTAAGTGGATAAGATGGCAGAGGAAACATCCAAACAGTCTATGGCAAATTGACCATACAGACGAACAAGATAAATTTAATTGTTATACCTTATCTGTTATAGATGATTGTTCTAGATATAGCTTAGCTATAGTTAAGATAAATTCAGTAACAACTAATGTTGTTATACATATTTTGGATAATATAATAAAAACACATGGTAAACCAAGAGAAATTCTTACAGATAATGGTTCTGAATTTGGATTAAATAGCAAACATAGTAAATTTGATAGATGGTGCAGAAGAAGAGGAATATTGCATATTAGGACTAGAATACATAGTCCAACAACAAGTGGAAAAGTAGAAAGACTATTTAAAACAATGGATGAAGAGCTGGATTTCTGTAACAATGACTTAGAGATATTTAGAATGAGATACAATCATTTTCGACCACATAGCAGTCTAAGGAATAAAACACCAGCACAAATATATCATAATTTTGCTAGCTTATTTTAGCTGGTGACATATGTCATGGCCTAGCACATCTTGAACTAAAAACAAAAGCTTTATATATTAATTATACTACTTATTAGTAGTTATAAGATGAAAAAAGAAAGAAGAGAAACCATATTTGACAGGAAAATTCATTTAGAAGATTTAGTTTTAGATGTACCTAAAATTTCTAGACTTTGTGATCAAACAGAAGGATTAAATAAACAAAAAATTGATATTGGAGATTGTGAACTTTATATAGAACAAGAAGGAGAAGGAACTGATATAGTTCTTGTTCATGGGGGGCCTGGTATATCTCATCATTATTTTCATCCTCATTTTTCTAGAGCAAAAGAATTTGCAAATGTTATCTATTATGATCAAAGAGGATGTGGTTTATCAGATGTAAAAGAAGGTTTAGGATATTCTGTTGAACAGGCAGTTGATGATTTAGAAAATTTACGTAAGACTTTAAATATCGATAAATGGATTGTCTTGGGTCATTCTTATGGAGGTTTATTAGCTCAATCTTATGCTACAACATATCCTGAAAATCTAAATGGATTAGTTTTAGTTTGTTCAATGCCTGCTGTTTCGAAGTTGTTGAAACCTTCAAGACAATTCGATTTTATTTCAGATCAAGAAAAAGAGAAAATAAAAGAGATTGAAGAAAGTGAAAATCTTTCAATTGTTCAAAACGTCTATAATAAATTTTTGAATGGAGATTGGAAACGTCAATTCTACTATAAACCATCCTTAGAACAAATTGCTCATATTGCTCTTTGTGAATGTAATTATGATAAAAATTTTGCAGATAGAATAAGTGACGAAATAAAAGAAATTGATTTAACTGGAGCCTTTAATAGCTGTCCAATATCTACATTAATTTTAGAAAGTAGATGGGATTTAACATGGAATTCTGATAAAATAGAATTGGTTTATGCAAATCATCCAAAAGCAAAATTAAAAGTTTTTGAACACTCATCCCATTGTCCTTTTGAGGATGAACCAGAAAATTTTTTTAGAGAACTATACAATTTTGTTAGGAATCTAAGAGACGTTTCAGTTATAGAAGTTGATACTTATAAAGGTTATATTGATGATTGGGGATGTGATCAAAAAAAAATAAGGAAAATAAATAGAATGATTAACGAAGCACGTTCTCAAGATAATCAGGAAGCATATCAAAAACTTGCTGAAAATTATTCAAAAGATTGGCTTCAAAAACTTGCTAATCCTGTTTTCTTATGTTATGTAGGACTTGCATTATATGTTTCTGGAGAATATGATAAATCATTGTCTGTTTTTGAAAAAATGGAGGAAAAAAGTAATAAAGATTGTCCCCTTCCTTATGGAACTTCTTTAATCTTTCAAGCACATATGTTAGATCTTTTAGGAAGAAGAGATGAGGCAATTAATATTTATAAAAAAGTTAGAGATATGGATTTAGGTGTTTTTGCGACTGTTTCTCAATTTGATAATTTAGAATTATCAAGCGAATATGCAGCAAGAAGGATAAAAGAGCCATTTCGAAGGATAGAAATAAAAAAGTAGCCCCAGGCGGATTTTCGAGCAAAGTTTTCGAACCGCCGTCAACGGATCCAAAATCCGTTATGATTGGTCTAAAATCTTCGATTTTACTTTGAAAATCGAAATTTTCAATTGACCGCTACACTATGGGGCTATAGATTAAAGTGAAACAATTTTCTTTATAAAATTATTCTTTTTTCAGAATTCTATTTAAAATAAGTTTGTGGAGATTTAGAAATCTTTATGTTTTGTTTTTCTAGATCTACAATTAATTTAATATAAGGATTTAATTCAGTTTCTTTTTCTTTTACAGTTTTTAGTCCTCTTTGTGTTAATTTTAGAAATTTGTTTTCATATGCTATTAATTTCTTTTTTTCTAATATTTCTAAGTTTTTATATAATCCCCTTTGTGATTTTTCTATAATTGTAAGATTTTGAAGAAGTCTAATAAAATCAATCTTTGAAACAGAGGCTTCTAATGGTTTATCTTGGAATTTTTTATTTATCTTTTTTAGATATTCCATTAGAGAATAAAGTACAAACTGATGTTTTTTTGATAATTTGACCCCCATACTGTATAGTTATACTTTAGAGTTTAATAATTTTTTGGAAAAATAAAGTAGCCCTGCACGGATTTTCGCGAAACTCCTGAAGCAGAGCTTCATATTCGAACCGTGGTCTTCAGGGATCTCCAAGCGAAGCTTGGAACTCTTCGCTTACCAGAACCTGATATCCTTGACCACTAGACTACAGGGCTTTAGTATAGAAAAAATTTATTATTCTTTTTAAAGATTCCTATGATTCTCTTCTGATAAATAAGTTAAATTTATAAATGAATTATACACTTTAAAACTAAAAAAGGGGTATAGAATGAATAAAGCACAAGTTAGTATGGAATATCTTTTGATTATTGGATTTGTTGCTGCTATTACTATCCCTTTGATTCTTATTTTTAATTCTCATTCAGCTGAAATAAATGAAAATATTATTGCAAATCAGGCTGATAATATTGCTTCAAAGATTGTTGATTCTGCTGAATCTGTTTATTATCTTGGAAATTCTTCTAGAGTGACTTTTAGAGTGTATATACCTAAAAATATCGATATGATAACTATTGGAAACAATGAGGTTGTTTTTTTTGTAAAAAAATTAAATGGAATTAGTCAAGTTGTTAAATATAGCCCTGTTCCTATAAACGGCAGTATTTCTTCAGAGTCGGGAGTTTATAACATAGTTGTTGAGTCAAAAGGGGATTATGTATGGGTAAGCAATTAAAACAGGCTCAAGTATCAATGGAGTTTGTTTTTTTGATAGGATTGGCGTTTATGGTTATGGTTGTTTTTGTTGCCAGTACAAGGAGTGAATTTGATGAATTAAGGAGTGAAAAAGAGAGAAGTTTGCTAAAAGATGTAAGTGTTATGGTACAGCATGAGCTGATTATGGCAGCAAATGTTGAAGATGGTTATACAAGAATATTTAATGTCCCTTCAGAGCTTGAAGAAATAAGTTATACAATACAAATAATCAATAATACTCTTCTTACAAATACTGAAGATTATGAATATGTATTAAATGTTCCTTTTATTATAGGAAATATCCAAAAAGGCAATAATACAATAAATAAGACTAATAGTATAATTTACTTGAATTAAAAAGGCACTGAAAATCATTTTGAAGATATTTTTTTTGAGAAAATGAATACTAAGAAAGCGCAGGTGTGGTATACAGATTTTATGATTGGTGTTCTTATATTTGTTATAGTTATTTTTATTTATTATGAGTATGCACACAGTCTTGAGCAGAATCCTACTGAGATAACTTCTGACTTAATGATGGAGGCAAAATCAATAAGCAGTTCTTTGATTACTAAAGGATCTCCTGTTGATTGGAATCAAAGTAATGTTAAAATAATTGGACTTACAGATGGCAATCAAAGATTAGTGCAAGAAAAACTTGATATGTTTAATAATATGACCTATCAAGAAACAAGAACAAAGTTTGGAACTCCTTATGATTATTATTTTTATTTGGAGGAAATTAATGGGAATAGGATATTGATTGATAGTGGACAAGGTATTGGATTAGAGCCAACAGATCATGTAAATCTTGTTTCTATTACAAGAGTTGTTATTTATAATTCAAGATTAATATCTATGGTGATACAGGTATGGCAATGAAGAAGGGAATATTCTTTACAATAGATGCATTGCTTGCAGCATCTGTATTACTTATGGGTATAATTATATTATCTTCTGCTTATATCAATAAGCAGCAAGCAATACATCTTAATTATCTTTCACAAGACATTATAAATTCTCTAAACAATCTGAAGATAAATGAATTAAACAACAGTTATGTAGATGAACTTATTGCAAATGGAAATATAACTGATATAAATAATTCTATTCTGCAGCAGGTTGGAGAATTTTGGGCATTTGAAAAATTTGATATAGCAAGAAGTTTTATTGATAATATAACCTATAATCTGTTGCCTGAAAGATTAGGATTTGGAATATGGGTTAGCAATGATTTAATATATACAAAAAATAAATCCTCTTATTCTTCAAGGGCTTCAGCAAGAACAATGATATCTGGTTATGAAAGAAAGAAGCCTATAGACGGCACAAGTTCCAGGGCTTATTTGGAAAGTATTAGAGAGAAGAAGACAGCTGCTTATGCTTATTTTGGGGGTTTTGTTGGACAGGGAAATATTTCAAAACAGCTTGAATTTATTCCTTCTGATGCTGTTATTGTATCATCTTTTATCGAGTTAGACGCAGGAAATGATTTTGATCTTTATATTAATGAAAATTTTTGTTCATCATTTACTCCTATTCTAAATAATATGTCATCAACAAGGTGGAATATATCTTCCTGCAATAACTTATTCTTAAATAACACAAGAAATAATATTTCCTTGTATTTTTCAGGAGATCTAAATAAATCTTATGCTGCAGGAGGTTATGTAAAGGTAGAATATAGAACGCAGGAATTTATACAAAATAAAACTCCTGGAATAGAATATTATTATTTTCCAGGAATAAGGGGAATAATTAATCTTTATTCTTCATTTGATATTCCTGGCACTCTTAATTCTATTGATATTTATCTTCATTTTTATAATAATGGAACAACTTATTTGAATATTGGAAATGAAACAATGTTTACTGGGGCTGGGTCATCCAGCGATCAAATAGTGAATCTGACTAATATTTCTCTGGAATTAGATCCTCAAACAATTCCAATAAGGATGGGAGTAAATATTAGTGAGGCTATTAATATTACTTCTGGAGAGCCTTCTGATTCTGTTCTTGTAACAGATGTTTCTGGAAGCATGGATGACTGCGGGGAATATGCAGAAACAGAGATATGCCAATATGAATGTTGTGGATTTTGGTTTTTTGGATGCTGGTGGTGGTTTACAAGAGACTGCCCTTATACTGGTTCATGTTCAGGAGATGAGTGCGGAACATGCGCTTCAGGAAGAACAAGAAATCATCAAGTTCTTAATGGAACAACGTGCATTAATACAAAGATGGAGCTTGCAAAAGAAGCTGATCTTGAATTTATTGATGTTGTGCTGAATTTAACTGGAAATAAAGTTGGATTAGTAAGTTATGATTCAAGTGTGGATAGTGTTGAGCCTATAACTGATATTAAGATTAATCTTGAAAATGAGATAAATTCATATTCTGCTGGAGGAGGAACTTGTATATGCTGCGGTATAAACAGAGCAAAAAATATGCTAGTTTCCAGTTCTAATAATAAATTTATGGTTGTAATGAGCGACGGGCAGGCAACACATTACTGCTCTGATTTTGATGATTATACAGGAACATCTGGTTCTGGGGCTTCTGCTTCAGCAATATCCTCTGGACAGAATGCATGCAGTTT